>JAIUOG010000080.1 GCA_020161725.1 Pseudomonadota bacterium | reverse complement strand
TCGCTCAAATAAAGCTTGTCGTAAATTTCTTTCCTCATCAAAAGATAAATAACGCACTTTAGGTGCTCTATCAATTTTAGATAGCTTCAACTTTTTTAAGGTGTTTTCTTTGATAAAGCCCCACTCTACCGCTTTAGTGAACAAAGATTTTAATGTACCAATATCCCGATTAAGTGTTGCGTTAGAAATACCATCATTTAATCGTTTAATACGCCATTGCTCTATAATCGAAGGAGTTATTTCGTTCATATTTCATTTATTAAAGCAAAAGACTTCATTAGGAAGTCTTTTAACTTACATCATCGCTCTTTTTTTCTTCTGTAATTTCTTTAATTTCTTTATCAAAATCAGACTCAAAAAACCTATCCTGGATAATACGATATTTTTCAAACTCACTTTCAGCTGCTCTTTAGCGATTTTTGCACTAATTTTTCCAGCATTTTGCAAAACATCACGCTCATCAAATTCAAGGAAATTATCTAAGCGCTTACTCCAATCTTCCATTGTCATGGGAATTTTCCGTCTAGCTCTATCTTCCGCTAACTCCAAATAGGCGTTAACTATACGACCAAGAGACTCCAATTCTTCTGTGTTTAAATAGTTTTTTGCAACAGATACATCTCTGTTTTAAGAATTTTTCTATTTGGGTTTCCTTCCCAATTAGTAAGCCCCATAAAGGGTTTCCTACTATCGGCTCGTTCACATACAAGTTCTGAAGCCGTACGACCATGTATGGCATGGTGCAATTTATTTTGCACTTTAGCGAAAAAATCTCGCGTCGCTAGGGCATTTTTATTGTAATCAACACTGGTTGCATAAATATCTGTAATTTTTTGATAAAAATTGAATCTCACAGAGGCTTTAAGAATTTTAGAAGATGTTCAGAAATTCAGAAGATACTCAATATTTTTTTGACCATCTTCTCCTATGTGATTTAGGTTTTGATTGCAGATTCCGAATCATAGCCGGCTCAAAAGCCAGAAATTTTTTATTTTTGATTTGAATTGGCTCTCCAAATTCTAGAGAGTCTCGCAGATTAAATAGCAAAGTAGTATCACTGGGAGAGCATGTAATGGTCTGTCCTACCGAGGCACAATTATTTGAAATTATTCGCTCACAATGCTTTAAATTACACCACAACAAGAGTAGGTATTTCATGTTCCTCAATAAATCTTTAACCTGCTATATACCTGTGATCTTCCAAAATACTATTTTTAGTCTATTGCTTTTAAAAAGTTAAAGCCAAATCTTGGTTTGGCTTTACTGCAAAATATTACACTTCCTGCTCAGGTAAAAAGCCCCCTGCCTGCATTTGCCACATATGAGCATAATGACCATTAGATTTAATTAACACATCATGAGTACCATCTTCAATAATCTGTCCTTTATCAAAAACTAAAATACGGTCCATCTGTGATAAGGTTGATAAGCGATGAGCAATAACTATTGTTGTTTTATCTTGCATTAGCTTATGCAAACCATCTTGGATATATTTTTCCGTTACAGAGTCTAAAGCGGAAGTCGCTTCATCTAAAATTAAAATTGGTGCATTTTTTAGCATAGCTCGGGCTACCGCAATTCGTTGCCTTTGGCCGCCAGATAATTTAATACCTCTTTCGCCAACTAAGGACTCATAACCATCATTTAATTGTATTATAAATTCATGGCAATGCGCCATTTTTGAGGCTTTAATTACTTCCTCATCGGTTGCTGTGACCCGACCATAACGAATATTTTCGAGTAAACTCCGATGAAATAAGGTTGTATCCTGTGGAATCATAGTAATCTCATTACGCAAAGAGTCTTGTGTTACCTTCGCTATGTTTTGCCCATCAATACATATTTCACCAGACTCAACATCAAATAAACGCAAAATGAGATTAACAAAACTACTTTTTCCACTTCCTGAAAATCCAACCAAACCTACTTTTTGACGAGCAGGAATCATAATATTTTTATTATTAAAAAGCTTGGCGCCTTCCTGATAATGGAAAGTTACATCATGAAATTCGATTTTCCCATCCTTAACAATCAACGATTTCGCCTCTTTATCATCTACAATTTCATGAGGAACTTCCATAATCGACAAGGCTTGTTTGCATTTACCTACCTCTTCAGCAAAAGTGACAAATTGGCTAGCCAAATACCAAAGATTGTAAAAAATGCTAATAGATAGCGAAATGATAAAACTAAAATCCCCTACTGAAACTTGAGATTTTTGATACATGTTAACCAGAAGAACAATATTGGCACCAATTAGCACAATAATACTGATATCCCAAAAGATTCGCATTTTGATAATTACCCATTGCATATCTCTATCTTGACTAACTGCTTCAGCTATAGATTGGCTTATGCGCTGGCTTTCATAATGATTTCGAGAAAATAATCGTAGATTGGTAATGTTACTAATACTATCTACCCATTGCCCAAATACTTTAGTTCTTGTTGTTGAGAAAACATGCGATA
This sequence comes from Pseudomonadota bacterium, assembly GCA_020161725.1. Classification (GTDB taxonomy): domain Bacteria; phylum Pseudomonadota; class Gammaproteobacteria; order Legionellales; family Legionellaceae; genus Tatlockia. The sequence continues at coordinate 8,927 of JAIUOG010000080.1, read as the reverse complement.
AATTTTGAATTGTCGAGAAAAAATAATAGGTAATAGCCAAAAAACAGCTAATCCAGCCCAATAAAATAACTGCAAAAAGCGGATGCACCAATAGCATCATAACAACAGCCACAATTAAACCTAGGAGCTGGGCAACAGCATCATCTATAGTCGTTATTATTGAAATAACACCTGAATTCATATCACCAATTTTATTTGATAGGCTGCCAGCAAAATTGTTTTGAAAGTAGCGATAAGAATGGCCAGTTAAATAATCATACATCTTATTCATAATATCTTGGCGTACACTGGGAAAAAGTCTCAATTTTAGCCAATCTAATAAACGCATATTAAAAGCAATACCCACCCATAAAGCGATATATAGCAAAACATAAGGCTTAGAAGCCAGCCATACTGCTTGCCTGTTGCTTTCATTTTCGACAACGGTATCGATAATTGTTTTAAGAATATAGGGAGCAAAAGAATTATTAACTGCCCAATAAAGGCCTACTAAAAAAAATGAAAAAACATAAATTTTATAGGGTTTAAGTATTTGTAAAATGAAATGGTTTAATGTTAATGTTTTTTTCATTTTATATCCTTAAAAACGAAGGAAATCTGTATTGTAATTAAAAAATATTGCCCAGGGTATTTAACTGGGCAATTGTCTTATGGAGCAAGTTTGATAGTTATTTCTTCTTCATTTATTTCTTTTATTTCTTCAGTTTCTACTAAAGAAATTATTTTTTCGAAATCTTTTATACTCAATTTATCTATAAAATGTAAAAGTCTTAAACATTCTATAAATTCTTCAGATTTCTTTTTACCTGGAACAATCATAAACTGGTATTGATCAACAGCCCCAGTTCTAATTAAAACTTGTGAACAATGGTCTCTCAATAATTGATGTATAAAAATAGTGTCTTTTTCATCGAAATTTAAATCCTCATCGTAATCAAAAATAATAATACCGAGGTATTTTCCATTAGTGCCAAACTCTCCTTTTTTCAGGCTTATACGACTACCTACTAATTGACTAGATTTACAAACAAAGTCTAATTCTGTCGCAGATGTCCTTGTCCAAGGCATATTAACTCCTTTAAATATGATGACTAAAAAATCTAATTCAATGTTCTTTTCTACATTGAATAAAGCCCCATTAATTTACAACATAACAAGCATTTGAGATATGAAAAAATTGTTATTCCATTATCCATGAGATTGAAGATAAACTTTGATTGGCTTTTTAATATGCAACACTACCAAACAAGCGGCTGCACAAAAAGTTATTGGTAAACCTGGATTAATATTCATTCCTGAAGCAAGTATTAAAAAGGGCATTAAAGCGCCAAATAAGGTTACGCCTAAATTATAAGATAGAGCTAAAGCCCTACCCCTCTGATTTGCTTTAAATTGCATCACCATAAAAGCAGGCAAGGCAGAATTAAGAAAAGCTTGAATGATTGCAAAAAATACCAAAATAATTAAACAGCCTAAGCTGTTTAAATTAGGTAAAGAGGAAAAAATAGCATTGGCAAATAGTAAATAAAGCAAACTAGCTATTTTTATCTGTTTTTTAATACCAATCCTATCTGCGACAAGCGCCCAAAGAGGTAAGAAAATGATATAAGTTAAAATAGATAAAGAAGTGATTAACATTGATTCTGTATGGGAATAAGTATTAAAAATGGTTGATAACAAGGTAGGCATTAAAACAAAGGTGGTATAAAAAGCGGATGTGCCTAAACTGGTAACAATAAAAACCTCTAATAATTCCTTTTTGTTAATCTGTACCAGTGAACTTAAGCTAGCAATTTCATGCCTTTTTTCAACTTCTTCTATTTTATTTCGGATAGATAATAAGAATAAACAACCGAGACTACCAATTAAAAAAGGAATACGCCAAGCATATCTAATAACCTCTTCATGAGGCAGTAAATAAAAAAGCATAAAGATACTTAAATTAGCTAAAAGAAGCCCAGCGGCACTGCCTAAAAGAGAAAAACTACCTGTAAAAGCAGGATTTGACTTCCCGCGCTCCACAGCAAGGATAATAGCCGATGAAAATTCACCAGCAATGCATAAACCTTGAATAATTCTGCAAAGTATAAGCCCTATGCCACAATAACTACCCATGATTGAAACAGGCAATAATCCAATAGCTGAAGTTGAAATAGTCATCAGCAAAGTAGTAAGGATTAATATTTTTTTCTGGCCGAATCTATCAATTAAACCACCAAAAATAAAAGAACCAAAGGGTCTAATAAAATAGCTTACAACATAGGCTAAAAGAGCAAAATTAATCGCTGCTGTTTTACCGTGAGAAGAAAAAAACACTTCAGATAAAATAGGAATTAAAAGAGGGAAGATAGTGAAGTCATAAACTTCAATTAAAGTCCCTACAATCGCAGAAAGAATAGTTGCTTTTTTCATTTATTTTCGTAAATAAATCAGATAATAAAAGTGAATTTATCTTTTTTGGAATTATTAAAATTCCGGCATTTTATCAAATTTTATACATTATCTAAACATAAGTTCATAACTTTACCCATAATCCGCCAGAGTTGTTCAGAAAATCTTAAGTCTTTTCAACTAATATTAATAATAATACTTATAAATAATGGGATATCTAATGAGCTTATTCAAAGTGATTTTAGTTGGTAGTGCCGTCGGTAAAACCCAGTTGTTAAATAGATTAAGTGGTAAGCCATTTAACAAAAACCAAGCAAGTACTATTAGCGTCAACTTCAAATCGTTATCAAGGACTGAAAAATCGACTTATCAATTTTGGGATATAAGTAGCTTAGAAAAAAACAATAATAATTATCAAGAAACAAATATCGCTTTATTATGCTTCGATCCTACAAATCCCAAAAGCTTTAAAGAAATACAAATAAGAATTGAAGAAATAAAAAAAGTAGCCCCAGACTGCCGGTTTATCCTCATTGAAACGAAATCGGATCTATTAACAGAAAAAAATAATTCGCGAAAAGTGGAAGAAGATAAAATCAATGATTTTATTAGACAGCACGATATTAAATACCATGTAAAAACAAGCGCCCAAAATAATGATCTTGGTAATTTAATTGAAACACTGGATAAAACAGCAGAATCAATACCAGCCCCAGTCATGCAAGTGAAAAAATCAGAGCAGCCTAGCCAAACCGATGAGTTAATATCAGCTCCAATTATGCAAGTGGAAAAATTAGCAGAGCAAAAAAAAACCATGGATGCCTCATTTGTTTTAAATACAATTGCTACAGTAGGAGCCACCCTTGGGGTACTATTATGTTTAGCTGCACTAGTCGTTGCAATAAAATTAACCTCGCCCGTTTCTATACCACTGCTAATATTAGGCGGCACTTTAGGATTAGGGAGTACCGGAACATTTTTTGGTGCTAAAATGCTTAAGAAGGAAGGAGATAAAATAGAAAAAAATGATTATTTTTCAAATAATTTAAATTAGTTTTGCTTTAAGTAATGTAGGATATTAAAACTGAAACGGAACAACGGAGCTTATTTTCTTAATTGTTTACACAAGCAGTTGATGTCATCAAAAAAAACAGAAATACATGTTAAAGATTAGCTAAAAAATCAAATTAATTTACAAACAAAATAATATTATTCTCAAGGAGGCCTTCAATGAAAAACGCACTTGTTATCGGAGCAAATAGAGGTCTTGGTTTAGACATGCAGAAACACTTCGAGGCTTTGCTAGAAAAACTATAGCCTGGTAAGGCTATAGACTTCCTTTAATTAATTGATTCAAATAAAAAATTAAAAATATTTTTTTTAGTATGCATACTAATAATGATTTTCTAGACAAGATTATTGTATAATTAATAACATCCATGTTTATTATTTAACTTAAAGAGAGTGGTTTTGAAAATAGCGATTGTCGGTGCCGGATGGTATGGTTGTCACCTTGCCTTAAAATTAAAAGAATTAGGGCATGATGTTACTGTTTTTGAAAAAAACGGTGATATTTTTAGTGGAATATCAGGCAATTTTGGTATTCGCCTTCATAGTGGTACTCATTATCCCCGCTCTGATGATACAAGAGAAAATTGTCGGGCAGGATTCGAAGCCTTTACTAAAGAGTATCGTGAGCTCGTAGTTGAACATGAATCCTCTATATATGGTTTAGGCGAGAAAGATTCCACAGGTAAGCCTTCGCATGTAGATAAGACTACTTTTGCTAGAGTTTGTAAAGAATTTGACGCAGTGAAAGAAGTATCACCTGAAGAACAAGGTTATCAAAATTTATTGAGTGCTTTTGATTTTAAGGAGCCAAGCATTAAATTAGGAGCTCCTTTGCGAGAGTACTTCAGAGATGAACTGGGAAAGGCAGGAGTAAAAATTGAGTGTGGGGTCTCTGTTACGCAAATTGAAAGCAATGGCGATGAAGTTAAGCTTAAAGTAATCAAGGGTGGTGATAGTACTGAAATGGTCTTTGATAAAGGCATTAATACAACAAGTTACCAAACTTTGCTACCTGACTCTCACCCTGCTTTTCCTTTTGAAGTAGTCTATCAACCTTGCTTAGGTTTAATTTATAAAGCTAAAAATCCTTCGGATAAGCCCTTCTCTTTTATTGTTATGGATGGACTTTTTCCTTGCGTGATGCCACTTTTAGATGGAGATAAAGATAAATATCTCTTAACGCATGGTGAATTTACTATTCTTGCATCTTGCAAAACTGTGGCAGAAGCTGAAACATGCCTAAAGGAAATCAATAATGATTATATAGATAAGATAACAAAACCTAATTGCGAACGAGAAATAAGCAAATTTATTCCAGCCTTTTTAAGTGAGTATGAATATCAAGGCTGGAAAGGCGCTGTTTTAGCTAAATTAAAAACAGCAAGTGAATTTCGTTCTGCTGTAACCTTTGCCAAAGATAATATAATCTATGTTATTCCAGGAAAAGTAAGCAATATTTTTGACGTTGAAAATGAAGTAAAAAATATACTTCTACAAAATCATATTTTAACTGATGAACAAGGCTTTAGTTATATTCAGGATGGTGTATTAGATCATAGCAAACATGAAATAGCATCGCTGCCTTCAGATGAAAGAGCTACAACCTTATTACAAACCTTTTTTCATACTAGGGCTCCAAAAGAAGAAACATTAGAATCAAATAATCAAGCTATTCAGGAAGAGATTTATAAATTAAAAGGCCAATGTTAGGATATAATTAAACTTATACTAATAATAAAAATGATCTTATTATGAAAAAACTGCTTTTTAATCCTATAAAAAAAGCAAAAAAAGGATTTTTACCTCTTTTAACGAATTATCCTTGGCCCGCTTTTTTATTACATGATAGAAAAATCATTTTAGAAAATGATTCATTCCGTGATTTGTATCAACAAGAAAACCTGACTAACGCCTTATTAGATAAAACTAGTTTTAAACCTATTCTCGAATGGATAGAAAAAATAGAAGATAAAACTAAAGATAAATTACCTATAACTTTTCATAAAAATACGAGTTTTCAATGGGTTATCTATGAGGCTATTCCTGATTCAGAAATATATATTTCATTAAGTCAGCCTATACATTTTTTCATTCAAACAATCGAAGAACAAAGTAAATTAAAAACATCCATAATCGATTTATTACCCCATTACATTTTTTGGAAAAACAAGGACTCTGTTTATATGGGATGTAATAAGGCCATGGCAAAAGCAATGGGATTAAGTACCCCAGAAGCAATCATTGGTAAAACTGACTTTGACTTACCAACACCAAAAGAACAAAGCGAAATATATAGAGCCGATGACAAAGAAGTTATCACTACAGGTATAGCCAAAATTAACATTGAGGAAAAACAATCTCTACCTAATGGCGATAAAATTCTATTAACATCCAAGGTTCCATTGTTAAGCAAAAAGGGGAAAATAGAGGGTGTTTTAGCTCTTTATATTGATATTACCGAACAAAAACAATTGCAAGAATCGCTAAAGGAAGCAAAAGAAAAAGCAGAAGCTGCTAATAAAGCAAAAATTGAATTTCTAGAGAATATGAGACATGACATTCGCACCCCTCTTTCAGGAATTGTTGGCTTTGCAGAAATTTTAAAAAAAGAATCTAAAGAAACACATACGCAAGAATATGCAGATAACTTAATCGCATCCAGTTTTGCATTGTTAGATTTAATGGACGATGTTCTTGAAGCGATTAGAGTGAGCTCTGGCGAAATTCCTATGCTCAAACAAAAGTTTGATCTAAGAGCTTTGCTTAAAAATGTTATTGATCTCAATATGGCTAAATCAAAATTAAAAAATTTAGAGCTTAACTTTTTAATAGATGAAAACCTTCCGCGTTATGTCATTGGTGATAAAATCAGGCTCCACCGTATTATTTTAGAACTTGTTGGCAATGCACTTAATTTTACCAACGAAGGTCATGTTACATTAACAGCTGATCTTGCTAAAAAACAGAATCGACAATTGGTGGTTAGAATCAAGGTGATTGATTCTGGGGTTGGGATGCCTGTAGAAAAGCAGCAGGATATTTATTTACAATTTAAAAGACTTACTCCCTCTTATAAAGGCATTTATAAAGGCGCAGGTTTAGGGCTTTATATAGTTCGCCAATTTATTGATGAATTAGAAGCTGAAATTTCAGTCTCAAGCCAGGTGGGGAAAGGTACTTCTTTTACCTGCGTTATCCCCTTACAAGAACCTTTATTAGATGATGAAACAGGTATTAACCAAATTGCTCAAGCTTTAAATGAAGATATCCCTTTAAAAGAAGACTTCAGCCATCATAAAAACTCCATTTTAGTTGTTGAAGATAATGCCATTGCCCAGAAAGTAGCTAAAACTATTCTTTCTTCGATGAATTGCAGAGTGGACTTAGCAAAAAATGCCAAAGATGCTTTAGATAAAATAAATAATTACTATTATGATCTAATTTTTATGGATATAGGCCTTGGTGAAGGTAAAGATGGTTATCAATTAACTCAGGAAATTAGAAATAGAGAGCGAGAATCAGAACATATTCCTATTGTGGCTTTAACAGCCCATGCCGGTGAAGAAAATAAACAACGTTGTATTGAAGCGGGTATGGATGCTGTTCTTTCCAAACCCATTACTCAGTCTCAGACAAGCAATATTTTAAATGCCTTTTTAAAACAAGATAAAATCGCTTCTGATGAGCCCTTAGATAAAATAAAATTTGATTTACCGGATACTGAAAAAGAATTATTTAACCTAGAGCAATTCCCAATTCTTGAATTAGAGCAAACTATTAAAAACTTAGGCGATAAAACTATTTTAATCGATCTATTAAAAAACCTAATGCAAAATGAACTTTCTTCAGATTATGAAAAAATGAAGACTGCTTTTGCTGAAGAAAATTTTGTAGAAGTAGAAAGAATTGCTCATAAAATTAAGGGGGGGGCTGTTTATATTGGAACTATCCGGATGAAATATGCCTGTCAGTATTTAGAGCGCTATTGGAAAACAGGACAACGTAGCTTATTTCCTAGGCTTTATGAACAAGCCATAGCAGTAATAGAAGAAACAGAACACACTATAAAAAATTGGCTAAAAAAAGCTGATTCATAATTATTTATAAAAAAGGGTCTGTCTTTCGAAAATACGCCTTTCCGCGCTAAATTTACTTTTGAATGAAATGAGACCCTTTTCACGCATTTTCTCAGCATGAACAATAAAATAATGCTCCAGAAACTCCCTGTTTTCAATAAGATACTGGACTGTTAAAGCTTCCTTTTGATGGGGGGAATCAAATTCCGGTTTTAAAATAGCAGCTTCAATAAATCCAGGAAATTGCAGCATTTCTTTAATGTGCTCTTTCAGCCAAATTTCGAATTGCGATATAATTTCCATATCGATTGTAAGATTAATCTCATAAACAATCATAATTTCCCTAATAAAAAGCCTTCCTAAAGGTTAAATTTATTCGAAATTGACCCGTTTTACTATGGGTGGCCTCTTTAATTGGTTTAATTCCATGAAAATAAAGCCTCGATTCTCCTCCCCAAACCACAACATACCATGATTTAATTCAAATTATTTCGGCTTCTCACGCTGGGTGATCCTGGCATATTTCTATCTAATTTAAGGTGCATTTAAATACACGTGATTAAAGTTTATGCCGTTCCCCCATAGCTAGGAACCCATTTATCAAACAAAGTGAGATGCCACTTTAAGAAATAGATTCCCGCCTATGCGGGAATGACAAGATTTATGGGGACAATCCCTTGGGTGCTATTCCGTAGGTTAGTGTCAATAGGGTTTTACAATAACCTTGGTTCCCACATTCATAAAATTACTATGTAACCAGCGAGCATCGTTTGGACGTACTCTAATACAACCATAGCTTGCGTTGTAATTGGGTACATCATAAGAACCATGAACCGCATAATTCTTACTAAAGAACATGCAATAGGGCATTTTTGCCCCCCCTCTTCCGACAGGATATCGAGAAGAACGGCAGTCTGCTCCTTTTTTACCAATCACTTGATAAGTACCAGCGGGAGTTTTGCATGAACGACGAATATCAGAGCAATATTTACGACCACCTGAAGCTTTACCAGATTTAATCACTTTGCCATTTTTTATGGCTTGCCAAGTCAAAGAGTGAGGATTAAAAATAAACGTATTTGACGCTAGTTTCGTTCCCTGAAATTGAGCCAAGGCGTCTTTGGTGATGAAAAGACAAAAAATAAAAAGCGCACATCCAATGCCACAAAACAGCTTAAGCTCTTTAGGCTTATCCATGTTTATTCCTGAGGTTGGTCTCCTGATTTAACTATAGAAGATAATCAAAAAATTTCCACATCAAAAATTATTTTCCCAGTGATTAATACCTGATTTTTTGACAAGAAACTCAATAAATTCATTGTGTGTTTGAATTTCAGTTTCAGTAGCAGCAAGGATTGGTGATGTAGAGTTTAGTTTTTCTATTGCTTT
>JAIUOG010000079.1 GCA_020161725.1 Pseudomonadota bacterium | reverse complement strand
GGAAAAATTGCCTCAGTGGGTGGTATTAAAACAGTAGCAGATGTTATCAACTTTTTAGAAGGCTCAGTAGAAACTGATGTCTTAGATAAGATATCTGAATGGGATGAAGATTTATGCAATAAAATCAAAGATAAGATGTTTGTCTTTGAAAACTTAATTGAAATGGACAACCGTTCCGTACAGACCTTATTAAGAGATATTTCAAATGAACAACTCTTGCTTGCATTAAAAGGTACAACCGAACCTGTCAAAGAGAAAATTTTTACTAATATGTCAAAAAGAGCGGCTGATCTTTTACGTGACGATCTAGAAATGCAGGGGCCTGTAAAAGTAAGTGATGTAGAAAAATCTCAACGCGATATCTTAGCCATTGCAAGAAGCTTAGCTGAAGAAGGTAAGATTGCTTTAGGTACTAAGGGTAGTGAGGAAATGATTTAGTGAATGAATTTAAGCCATTATATGATGATAAAGATAAAAATGATTTTCACTGTTGGGATGTCAAAGCACCACCGCCTGAACCTGTGCCTTTAGTCGATGAACAATTAGAATTAGCGAAAGAATGTGAGCGTTTAAAAGAAGAGGCTGTTAATAAAGGTTATCAAGAAGGGTTAGCCAAGGCAGAAGCTGAGCTAAATGATATGAGAGCGCATTTAAAAGAATGGCTTCAAATTATAAAAAATCCTGCTTTGCTCATTGATGATGCTTTAAGTGATCAACTTATCCAAACCCTTTTTTGGCTTTGCGAATCTTGTATTCATCTTGAACTATCCTTAAATCCTGAAAAAATAAAATCCCTTATTCATGAACTAAAGGATGAAATCCCAGCCATTCAGGGTGAAAAAAAATTACTACTAAATCCCTTGGATGCCGAATTTTTAAAGTCCAATTTAAGCCAGACCAAAGACAAAGAACTGCTTCATTTAATCTCGGAAGATGAGGCTTTAAATCGAGGTGATTTTTACTTGCGGGGTGAGTTTTCTGATATTGATGGTCGCCTACAAACTCGCTTAAATGAATTGCTTAAAGATTATTTTACCAAGGAAAAGGAAGATAAATGATTCCTTACCAATCGCAATTAATAAGCCGACTTGAACATCTTAGGACATCACCTAAGTCTGGCAGCCTTTATTGTGGACGAATTACAAGGGCAGTTGGTTTAACCTTAGAAGCTCATGGTTTTCAGCAGCCAGTGGGGTCTCGTTGTTGGGTGAAAATTAATGAGCATGAAAAAGTAGAAGCAGAAGTAGTTGGGTTTGATGAAAAGAATACTTATCTTATGTCAATTGGTCATACTCAAGGTCTTGCTCCAGGCATGCTAATTGTACCGACTGGCACTATTGCCGCAGTCGGTGTTGGGCCTGCTCTTCTAGGTCGTATTTTAAATGGCTCAGGTCTTCCTATTGATAATGGTAAAAAAGTAGAAATAGAAACGTCCTATCCCTTACATAGCAACCCATTTAATCCCTTAAAAAGAGCAACTATTGATACGCCTATGGATGTAGGAATTAGGTCTATCAATGGCTTATTAACCGTAGGTAGAGGGCAAAGGATTGGTCTATTTGCAGGCTCCGGTGTTGGTAAATCCGTTCTTCTTTCCATGATGACTCGTTTTACCGCAGCTGATTTAGTGGTGGTGGGCTTAATTGGTGAGCGAGGCAGGGAAGTAAAAGAATTTATTGAGATGAATTTAGGGGTAGAAGGTTTGAAGCGCTCCGTTGTTGTTGCAGCTCCTGCTGATGAAAGTCCTTTGATGCGATTACATGGCGCTATGCTTGCAACGTCGATTGCTGAATATTTTAGAGATCAGGGAAAGCATGTTTTATTGTTAATGGATTCGCTAACACGTTTTGCCCAAGCTCAGCGTGAAATTGCTTTATCCATTGGTGAGCCACCTGCAACCAAAGGTTACCCCCCTTCCGTTTTTGCAAAGCTTCCTCAATTAGTTGAAAGAGCTGGTAATGGCAAGCCAGGAAGTGGTTCTATTACTGCTTTTTATACCGTATTAACCGAAGGGGATGATCAACAAGACCCAATCGCTGATTCTGCAAGAGCAATTTTAGATGGCCATATTGTCTTAAAACGAGAACTAGCCGAATCAGGGCAATATCCTGCCATTGATATCGAAGCGTCTATTAGCCGTGTTATGCCCAGTATCGTTGATGAAACACAAATGCAAGAAACCCTTAAATTGAAAAAATACCTTTCGATTTATGAAAAAAATAAAGATTTAGTCCTGTTGGGTGCCTATAACAAAGGCAGTGATAAGCAACTCGATAAGGCAATTTTAGGCCGAGAAGAAATTCGCAATTACATCGCCCAAGGCTTGAATGAAAAAGTGGATTTTCACGAGAGCAGGGAAGAGTTAGCTAAATTATCATCCATTTTTGATAGCTAAAACATCTAAAAGTGAGTTACTTTCAGCTCGCCATGAGGAGTCATGACATATTTTTAACCAATAAGATAAACGAAATTGGAAGTTAAATCCCTCTCCCCTTGTGGGAGAGGGTGCCCTTTAGGGCGGGAGAGGGGTAATCCAAAAGGTTATTCTCATTTAAAGTTAATTTCTCCCACAAGGGGAGAGGAATCGCCTGTTTTAATGCTGTTTAAAAATATCTCAGAACTTCTCAGCGTTTTCTGCAACCAGGCTATATTTTTAAAAAGAGAGAGGAAAATCTAACTTGCAAAAAATCACTAGACTTAGTCAAATACTAAGCATAAAAGAACAAGCAACAAACAAAGCAAGAGATGCTTTACTTCAGGCGCAAAATCACTTTAATAAAACCAAAAATCAACATTCCCAACTTATTAATTATCGCCAAGATTATCTTCAGCAAATAAGCGATATTGGCAATCAAGGTTGTACTATATCTAAAATGCGAAATCGAGTTAATTTTATTTCAGAAGTCGATAGAGCCTTAATGCAATTAAACCAGCGATTATCCGATATTGCCTCGCAAAGAAAAAATCATGAAAAAGATTATTTGCATGCCAAAGCGGAAGAAGAGGCCCTAAAAAGCCTTATCTCTAGGCTTAAAATACAAGAACAAAGACGACAAGATAAATTAGAACAAAAAGAAATGGATGAGTATGCTGCCAAGCAATGGTATAGTAAAAAGAAGAAACAATAAAATCAAAGAAACGTGACTCGATTTTTAAAACGCTGTTGGCTTTTTCTGGCAATTTTAATTATTAGTACTGCACTTATGTCCAGTGCTTTTCGTGCACTCACGCCTTTTGCAAAGCATTATAAAAGGGAGTTAGAAAATCAGCTTTCAATTCTCTTAGGCGAGCCTGTTTTTATCAAAACCATGGAAACCGATTGGTATTGGTTTAGACCAGTAGTAAAACTCGAAGATATCCAGGTGCAAAATGGCTTGAAATTAGATAAATTACTGGTTGGTATTAATTTATTTAGTTCTCTTCTTCATTGGCAACTTCGCCCAGGTATTCTAGTTATTGATGATTTACACTTAAATCTTCGCCAACAAGGAAAAGATTGGCAAATTGAGGGTTATCATTCCGAAAACAAGATTATCGATAAAGAAACCTACCAGGCGGCCTTAAGTCTAATTTTAAGCCAACAAAATATCATTATTAGGCATCTCTCATCTAATGTATATTTTGATGATGGTAATGAACTTGTTTTAAAAGATTTAAATCTACGCGTTGCTAATAAAAATGGGTTTTATAAATTAAAAGGCAAAGGCCTTATTGAAAAACAAAAGCTCACTGAATTTGCCATTGATGCCATTTTTAATCTTGATGATTTTGAATTGCAAAAAGCCAAGGGCAAGTTCTTTTTTGCTGTAAAAAACTTTATGCCTGAACAATGGCAAAATTTCTTGCCGCAAACTCAATTTAAATTCAAAGAAGGCAGCTTTGACTTAAACTTATGGGCAGACATTAAAAAGGGGCAATTTAATTCCGTCCAAGCTCATGTAGACTTACATGATTTTCTCATAGAAGATAGCCAGTCAAAGCAAAATGAACAGTTTCCCGATTTAAATCTTAATCTCGCCTGGCAAGCTAAAACTTCTGGTTGGCAGCTAAGTGCAGATAAGATAAATATGTATTTTCAAGGAAAAAGTTTCCCACAAAATAGTTTTAGTCTGCACTTTGATAAAACAAACAATGCTTACATAGCCTATTTAAATCATTTTGTTTTTGACCTTTTAGATAAGTCACCCTTGCGTTATGTCGATTGTTTAAAACCGCTTTTAGCTTTATCGCCCAAGGGGCAATTAGAAAATACACAATTAGAAATTAAAAATAATCAGTTATCGTCCTTTTTAACTCGCTTTAATCAATTAAGTTTTAACTTTCCTTCGATGAAAACAGAACTTGAAAATTTAAATGGAGTCCTTTTTTGGACACCTACTGAAGGTAAGCTGAGTTTGGATAGCGATAAGGCGGCATTGCAAATCAGTAAAAAGAAAAAAATCCTTTTTGACCAGTTTTCTGCTCTTTTTAACTGGCAAAAGAAAGCAGAAAGCTATGATGTACAAGTTGAGCAAATAATCCTACTTAATCCGCATTTAAACTTTAAGGCCAAAGGTATTGTTAGTCATTTAAACAAAGAAAGACAAGAAAATGTCAGTTTTCAAGGCAATATAAAAGCAGATCATGCTGAATACTGGTTGCAATATGTGCCGGATAGAGGGCTAAAACCTAAATTACGCGATTGGCTTAAAAAGGATATTAAACGTATTAAAAGCGCTAATATTGAATTTAATTTAGAAGGCCCCTTACATGCCTTTCCTTTTGATGATGAGTCAGGTGTTTTTAACATTAAAGCGCAATTAGACGGGGTTGATTTATTTTTTGCTCATAATTGGCCTTTAACAACCGACATTGCAGGCCTTTTAACAGTGAATAAACGCAAACTGGAAACGGCTATTTTTAAAGCTAATTTTAATGGTATTCCGCTTAAAGAAGCGCATTTATCCATTGATGATTTAGGTTTAGATAAAGAAACCTTACTTCTTCATAGCGTCTCTGAAGCAGAATCGGAGAAGGCACTTAATTATATAAAAGCATCACCCTTAAATAAAAAACTGCATTCCTTAAATATGTTAACGATGAAAGGCCCTTTGAGTTTAGATCTTCAACTTGAAGTCCCTCTTTACCCACAAAATGATACGATTTTGGCTGCAGGGGAAATGCAGTTTAAGGAAGATGAGGTCATAGTTCATCATTCAATGGATGAGATTCAATTAGAAAAATTAAACGGACACTTAAGCTTTAATGAAAAAGGGGTATTGGATAGCGATTTGCAGGGGTTTTTGTTAAATAGCCCCGTTGCTATGAAAATTCGTTCTGTTCATACAGCGACGCCTTATACAGAAGTTAAAACGAAGGGTCAGGTTACAGTTGAAACTTTAAATAACAAATTTAAACATCCTTTATTTAATTTGATGAAAGGGACTTTAGAATTAGAAAGTGTTTTACAGCTCACTGATAACCCTGATGATTTAGATAAATTAGTTTTAAGCACTAATTTGGAGGGGGTAGAAATAGCTTTGCCAGAGCCCTTAGCAAAAAAAGCAGAAGATATTCATCCTCTTCATATTCTTTTGGCTTTTAATCCCGCTAAAGCGCTTAATTTAAATGTTAACTATGATAAAAAACTCAGCGCCGATCTGTGGTTTAATGGCGCTAAAGATTCATTTAAATTAAATAAAGGCGAACTTCTTATCGGTAGGGAGGGTGCAAAAGCGACGAAAGAGGGTTTGCAAATAAAAGGCGAGTTTTCAGCTTTTAACCTTGATGAATGGTTAGAATTAAAGAACAAACTAGCAGAAAAAAATAATCAAGAAAATTCCATTTTCAAAGCCATTAATCTAATTGATTTAAAGTTAAATAAAGCCAATATTACTGACCAAAACTATAGTAATCTTTTATTTTTAGGTGAAAAATTAAACGATAATGAATGGTCTTTCCATTTAGATGAGCAAAAAATAAAGGCTAATTTATCTTATAACAGCCAAACAAATAGCTTAAGAGGGCAATTTGATAGGCTCTATCTTTTAAAGAGAAAAGAGGGGAGCGTCAAGGAAGAAAATAATTTAAAGCCAGCTGATTTACCAAGTATTGATTTCCGTATCAATCATTTTCATTACTCTGATTTTAATTTAGGTTCTATTAATCTTATAGGAAAATCTAAACCCAATCTTTGGCAGATTGAATCTTGCAAAATAAAAGCTCCCTTTTATGAATTTGATATAACAGGGCAATGGACAAATTTAAATGACAAAGATGAAACTCAATTAAAAGTGAATCTACAAATTTCTGATTTAGGTAAAAGTTTAAAACGCTGGCATATAAGCCCCGCTGTCAAAGCAGATAGAGGCGAGCTTCGTTTTGAAGGTGGCTGGCAGGATTCCTTACTTAAATTTGCTTTGAAAAAAGTCAAAGGCCAAATGGCTCTTAGTCTCAAAGATGGCCGTATCACTAATTTAAGTCCTGAAACAGAAGAAAAGTTAGGTTTGGGCAAACTGTTATCTGTGCTTAGCTTACAAACTATACCGAGACGCCTAAAACTTGATTTTAGCGATCTTGCTAATGATGGTTATAGTTTTGACGATTTCAAAGGTAGCTTTTCTCTCGCAAACGGCATTATTCAAACAGATGATAGCTATATCGAAGGCCCAGTAGCTTATGCTTCAATGAAAGGTAATTTAAATATCATCGAAAAACTATATGACGTTGAATTAAAAGTATCCCCCCATATCACAGCAAGTTTGCCTGTGGTTGCAACCATAGCAGGCGGCCCAATAGCGGGTTTTGCTACTTGGGTTGCTTCAAGAATCATTAATCAAGGCATGCAAAAAATTAGCGCCTATACTTATAAAATATCTGGCCCATGGCAAAAACCAAAAGTACAGCAGGTCAGTATTATCAAAAAACTAAAAGATAGTCTTTAGAGTATATAAAGCTTAAAACCGGTATATAAATTGCACATAAATTAGATATATGAGCTGCCTACTAAGATCCCTCTCCCCTAGTGGGAGAGGGTGCCCGAAGGGCGGGAGAGGGGGAGATTCGGATTCAGGGACAAGATGGATTCCCGCCTACGCGGGAATGACAGGCTTCGTGGGAATGGCGGACTTCGCGGAAATGCCGGCTCTTATGGGAGAATATGGCAGAAAATCTATTATAGGTTGAAATAATTAGCCTTTAAGTTGTCATCCCCGCGAAGGCGGGGATCCATCTCTGCATTGGCATTGTGCTTTTTGGGAATGACAATATTTGGCTATAAACATCCCTCTCCCCCTGTGGGAGAGGGTGCCCGTAGGGCGGGAGAGGGGGAGATTCGGAGTCCGACCTAGACAGATTCCCCATCTAAATAAGTGATAACTAAAACTTAAGGATATCGCTATGTGGGAAGCAATAATAAACAAATACTGGCGGGTAGCCTCTTTAAAAAATGGCCCAGAGGATACACCTTTTTCATCCCTACTTCTTATTATCGCCACCATTCTTTTTTTAAGCCTATTACTATTTCAATGGCAAATAGCTGACATCAATAGAGACTTAAGCTGGGAACGCTGCCTAATAGCGGGCGCATTTTTAATTAGCTCTTACTATCTTTATACCTATTGCCTATTAAAAATTTATCAAAAAACAAGTCGATGGTTACAAAGTCTAACCTCACTTTTAGCCTCGCATTTCATCGTACACCTGTTTGCTTTACCCTTGCTTCTAATAACCCCCTTATTAGTTGACAAAGGCTTAAACGAAGCTTTAATCTTAGCGTTTAGTATTTTGTATTTATTGGCAACATTGACCTTAACTATCTGGCAATTTTTAATCACCATTATGATTTTTAAAAAAACCCTAAATATCGATAGTTTAGCAGCACTTTTAGCGAGCCTCGGACTTTTTGCCTTTAATATCCTCATGGTTTCCCTCTGGCTTTAAGGAAAAATATGCATTTACATATTTTAGGAATCGCGGGTACCTTTATGTCAGCACTCGCAATTTTAGCGCGTGAAGCAGGTCATAAAGTCACAGGCTGTGATGCCAATTGCTACCCACCAGTCTCCACTCTGTTATCTGCCCAAGGCATAGAATGGACTGAAGGTTATGAGGATATTGATACTGCTTTAAAAGCAGATTTAGTTATCATCGGCAATGCAATTAAACGAGGGATGCCGGTTTTAGAAGCGGTATTAAATGCAAAGCAAAAATATATTTCAGGCCCGCAATGGCTTTTTGAAAATATTCTAAGCCAAAAAAGAGTAATTGCAGTAGCAGGTACTCATGGTAAAACAACAACAACTTCCATGCTTGCCCATATTCTTGATTTTGCAGGCTTAAATCCAAGCTTTTTAATTGGTGGTGTTGCAACTAATTTTAATACTTCGGCTCGTTTAACCAATAGCGATTATTTTGTTATCGAAGCGGATGAATATGATTCTGCCTTTTTTGATAAAAGGCCAAAACTCATGCACTATCGCCCAGAAATTGCGATTCTAAATAACTTAGAATTTGACCATGCTGATATCTATGCTGATCTTGATGCAATAAAGCAGCAGTTTCATTATTATTTAAAAACTATCCCTTCTACGGGCATTGTTATAAAACCAAAACAAGATGTTGCCTTAAATGAAGTCATCGAAAGAGGCCTTTTTTGTAAATTGGATGAATTAGCCATCGATACAGCTGCAAACTGGCAAGCTAAACTTTTGGAGCCTTCAGGGGAAGCTTTCCAAGTTATCCACGAAAATCAAGTCAAGGCGGAAGTAAGATGGCCTCTCATCGGTCAATTTAATGTCGAAAATGGTTTAGCGGCTATTGCTGCAAGTTACCATGCCGGTGTTGATATAGAAAAAGCAGCCAAAGCCTTGGCTCTGTTTAAACCAGTCAAAAGGCGTTTAGAGTTAAGAGGCAAGGTCAGAGGCATTTCTGTCTATGATGATTTTGCCCATCATCCCACTGCCATTCAGAAAACTCTAAATGCACTAAAAGAGTCTAAGCGCCATCAACGAATCTTCGTCGTTCTTGAGTTTGCATCTTACACCATGAAAACAGGTGTGCATGCCAATTCTATGGCCGAAGCCCTAGCTAGAGCGGATAAGGCCTATGTTTTAAACCCCAACGAATTTGATTTACAAAGTCAGCTTAATCACTGGCAATGTCCCTATGCAATATATCCTAATACCGACCTCATTGTTGCAGCTCTAGGCCAAGATCTAAAAGAAAATGATGCAGTTTTAATTATGTCCAATCGAGGTTTTGCAAATATTCATCAAGCACTTCTTAACTCACTTGAAACAATAACTTAGCTTTCCATGACTTAACAAAATATTAAACTTTTTTACAGTATTATTACCTTTTTGTTCAAAAATAAAACTAGTTATGTTTGTTTTTATTTGCTACAATCAGCATCTATTTTTTAAAGAGAGGAAATAGTTATGCCGTTTAATAGCACAGGTTTCAAAAACTTCCCCACCTTAAGACAGGCTTTTAAAGCTATAAATATTGAAGATATTGATTCAAGTTTTAACCGTATATTGGTTGCATTTGACACCATGACCCCAAAGGGTAAACATGAGGCTGCAGCTCTTTGTTATAGAGAATTTCAAAATCTAATTCCTGAAATGTTAAACAAAGATAAAGCAAATATTGTAAGTTGTGTGACAAATTTAAAAAAGTTTAATCAATTAGTTGATTCTTTTGCTGAAAACGCAGACTTTGAAGCTAAAGATGAATATAGCCAAATGCAAGCGGCTAGAGCGAATTTACAACAATATGAAATGATTTATAACGTTCTTGATATAGTTCATTCAGAGAATATAACTAATGAAATGTATGTGTATTTAAACAAGGAAATAACAAATTTCACAAAAGCTATTAAACAATTTGCGCCTGATGCTTATATTACAGATACTCGTGATGTTATTGTTGCAATATTAGCTACAATAAAAGCATTAGAACCTTCTGCTCGCCCTCAGGACCTTTTATTAACTTTGAAAACACAAGCTGATGAGTTAAGAGTAGAAGCTATAGTAGCTCAATTAGACGAACAATTATTTAATGATGAAGATCTTCAATTTTTACGTGGAACTGAAGATGTAGAAGCTTTAGATGATGAGCTAGTTGTTGAAGCTAATGATCAAGATGCACAAAATGATGATCTAGCTGCCCCAACTCAGAATGGAGTTCCGCCAACAGAATCTCCAGATAATTCAGAAGAAGATGAAGAAGACGAAGAAGTGGATTGGGATTCTGAAGAGGAATCAGAGGAATATGAATTTGATGGATTGACTGCTGAGGAAGTTGTTGCGGCATTAAAAGCTAAAGATCAAGCAGCAAAAGGACCTTCGCAGTGGGAATTTAAGGTTAAAGGAGTAATCGGTGATAATAAGCCGCAAGCTCCACTTGAACAGATTGCAGAACCAGCTAGACCAGCGAATGAAACTGTAGCTGAATTAGAAGAATTGAATGAATTAGCTAATATAGCTGAATTATTTAAAGAATTAAAATTAGATCATGGATTATATGCAGATCTTCGCAAGCAATCACCTATGCTTCCTAAAGATTCATCTAAATTAAGCCAGCAAATTAACTATTCACAAGCTTTGAATGCAAGCTTAGCTGCTCAAGGTGAACGAAGAATGGCTGAAAGCATGATTGCAAAAGAACGTAAGGCAAAACAAACTATTAAAGCAGAAGCCCAACGTGACGCTCAAAAAGCTGCAATAGATTATTCCTTAGAACAAGTTAATATGGCTCAATTATTTATAGAGCCACTTTTTGAGAATTTAGAGAGTCAATCTAACCAAATCAACGATGAAACTTTAAGAAAAGAGTATGAAGATAAACTTGATGCACTTAAAACAATCATTAATGATTACTATATTGATGCTAAAACAAAAGGTGACGCTATCACTGCTTTTGAAAATTATGTAAATGATAGCATCAAACCCAAAGAGCCAACGATTGCTGGCTATGTTGGTAAAGTTCTTGCGGTTATTGCAATTACTTTAGCTGTCTTAGTAGTAGCTGCTGCAATTGGTACTTTCATTGCTGCTGGAGCTCCTTTAAGCTTACCTGCATTAGGCGCTGCTTTCACAGGTTTTGCTCTCGGTTTAATCACTGGTGCTAAAACCTCGCTTATTATTGTTGGAGCAAGTGCTGGTGCTGCCGTTATTGCTGGTGGTGCATCTGGGTTGGGTATATTCAGTAGAAAACCTGCTGTTGAAAGAGGAACAGCTGCTGCGACACAATCTATGATTGATGGTTTAAAAGCAGAGTTTCCTGCGGTAGAAGCTCCTACCGAATCTAATGTTCCTGCTGCTGCACCTGAAATGTAATTCTTTCTCATAAACTGCGGCGGTTGGCCGCAATTTTAAAAAGCGACAAAGTTTAGGCTTGTCGCTTTTTTTATTTGTAGTTTTAAATCAAACC
>JAIUOG010000078.1 GCA_020161725.1 Pseudomonadota bacterium | reverse complement strand
GTTTTTATTGGTGATCCCCATCGTTTACAACGTTTATTGCTAAATTTAGTCGGTAATGCCATCCGTTTTACACAAGCTGGTGGCGTGACCATTCAGGTAAAAAAAGGCAAAAAATTAAATGATAAAGAATTTATATTACAATTAATCGTTCAAGATACAGGAATTGGTATTGAAGAAGATAAACAAGACTATATTTATGAGAAATTTTATCGATTATCTCCTGCAAATCAGAATAAATACAAAGGTGCAGGCTTAGGATTATATGTTGTTAAAAAAATTATTACGGAACTCAATGGTGAAATCGATGTTATAAGCTCTAAAAATAAAGGCACTACGTTTATTTGCACTCTTCCCTTTACAAGACCTCTACTCGATCAAATCCATAAATAAATTATTCTCAGTTGAAATTGATCGTTTTATAGTCAAAAATGATACTAGTAAGAGAAAAAAAGGAATTCCTATGAGCAGTTCTATTTATATTCTATTGGTCGAAGATACCATAGTTGCACAAAAAATTGCGAAAGCACAAATGGAACGGCACGGCTGTGATGTCGATATCGCAGCAACAGGGGAAATAGCCATTGAGATGGCTCAAGCAAATAAATATGACTTAATTCTTATGGATATTGGCTTAGGTGATGGCATCGATGGGTTTGAGACAACTAGAGAGATAAAGGCTTCAAAATCATTAAATGAAAAAACACCCGTTATCGCAGTCACCTCTCACGAAGGAAAATCGTTTCTCGATAAAGCTAAAGAAGTCGGGATGGCATGCTACTTCAATAAGCCCTTTACTAGTCAAGATGCTAAAGATATCGTCGATTTTATACAACCATTTATTATTAATAAAACAAATCGATTTTCCATATAAAACATTAGGATAAACGTATCTGATTAAATATATTTATGCCACACTCATATCATGAAATGCAAAGACTAAAGATAGCGAGAGCACCTTTATGAGTACCAAGCAAAATTATCAAGCTGAGTTACCAAATGACTCAAACGATTTGTTTAGGCTTAATCAATATCCTATTTTTGATGTCGAAGAAACCATAAAACAGTTTGAAGATAAGGAAGCTTTTATTGAGATTTTAAACGATTTTTTAGTAAATGATTTACAACTTAGTTTTGCAAAAATGAAAATCGCTTTCTTAGAAAAAGATTATGAACAAGTCGAAAAGCTAGCCCATAGAATCAAAAGTGGCGCGCTCTATATGGGAACTGTACGCACGAGATATGCTTGCCAGTATTTGGAACGCTACTGGAAAACAGGGAAACGTGAATTATTTTCCAAGCTCTATGAGCAAGCAGTATCGGTTATTGAAGAAACTGAACAACATGTTAAAGATTGGCTTAAAAAAGCAAACTAAATCTATAAATTAAATAAATACTTTTTACTTTTTTAGAGAATGATTAAGATTGAAATAGGGCATTAATATTTAGGTTTATCCTGCTATTCAATTAACGTAAATTTTATATCAACTCAATGTTGACAAACGTCAACATTTTATTTATTATTAAATAAAAATAGGAAAATTGGTGAGACCGAAACATCCTAATAAAGATATAGAAAATGCAATAAAATATGCTGAAAGCAAAGGATGGCATTATCAACCTACCGGTAATTCTGCTCATGCTTGGGGCAGGATATTATGCTCGCTGGCCAATAGAGAGGGGCATGCTATGAGCATATGGTCAACACCTAAAAGCCCTGAAAACCATGCAAAACAAATTAAACGTAACGTAGATGCTTGTGAGCATCAAGGAGAACGAGATGAATAGAACTTATCGGTTTACCTTGGTTCTTGATGGGGTTGATGATAGAACCCCTAATTTAGAAGATGCATTATTTGAAGCAGGTTGCGATGATGCCTTAATAAACTATAAAAATGGAACTGTATATCTTGATTTTGATAGAGAAGATATGAGTTTAGAGCAAGCAATTATCTCTGCTATTAAGGCAGTAGAATCAACGGATCTCGGAGCAAGAATTGTAAGTGTAGCTCCTGAGCATTTAGTCAGTTTATCCGATATTGCAGAACGCGTTTCTATGACTAAACAAGCTATTTCATTATTTGTTTTAGGGGAACGTGGTTCAAAAGATTTCCCTAAGCCTATATTAAAAATAGCGAATAAGAGCCCATTATGGCGTTGGAGTGCTGTTGCTGAATGGTTTTACCGGCAACAAAAAATCAAGAGTCATGAGGTTGTTGATTTTGCTATTGTAATAGAAGATATAAATGCAGCTTTAGACTCAAGAAACAAAGCATCCTTTATGCACCTTCAAAAAATATTAAATGAATTGGAACCTAAGCACTTAATGAATAAGTCTCACTAAAACGATGTAGAGCTATATCTTCACCATAAATATCTTTATCATTATTATCTGGTAATTCTAGTATTTATTCTTTATCGAAACCAATAAACCTTCTTGCTTTTTCTATTTTTTCTACAAAATGGAATTCTTGCTGAATTAGAGGTTTAATAAAATTATCTATTTGTAGGTTTTGCCCACTTCGGTCATTTATTACTATATGTATCTTTCGAAGATTTTCAGTATCTAATAAATTCTCTTTTTCACAATTTAGAAAAACATCCATGGTTTATGTCCCAATATATATAAATTAAATCTTATTTAAAAATTTTAAGTTGCTTAGTTTTATAAAGACTAACAACCGAAGGTAAAAATTTCAATATTTTTTTTACCAAAAAGGTAATTATAAAAATTAAAAAATTACCAAAAAATGTTAACCATTTGTTTTTAAATAATTTTTAAATCATCACTACGGTAAATATTTATAAGGATTTATTAACCAAATTGAGTTATCATATAAAAAATGCATTAGTAAAGTATTCACTATGGGAAACTCAGTAACAGAGAATCTTTCATCACCTGAGACAAGGGGTAAAAGAATTCGCTTTATTCGAGAGCACTTACTTTCGTTTACTAGAGAAGATTTTTGCCAGAATACAAATATAACAGTTCAATCGCTTAAAGGTTGGGAGCTTGCATGGGGTGGAGGTTTATCTCAGCAAGGTGCCATAAAAATTGTAGAAAGAGCAAAAACATTAAATATTCACTGTACTAGCGCATGGCTTTTACATGGTATTGGACGTGATGCTGCAAAAATTTCAAAAGATATGGAACCTTTAGAAGATGAGCCACATATTGCCCAAGAATTACTACTATTTAGAGAAATTGCCAATTCAGTTGATACCATTATTAAAGATGATTCCATGATACCTCTTTTTTACCCTGGAAATTATGTTGGCGGCATTCTGGTAAATAATATTGAAAATGCAATTGGAAAAGAATGCATCATTATTGCAGATAATGACGAAATACTTGTGAGAACTTTAAAGCATGGCAATGAATCAGGTCGATACAATTTAGTTTGTTTCAATGAGCAGCCTACATTATCTAAAAAAGAAATTAAAAATATTGTAATTAAATTTGCTGCGCCCATAGTTTGGATAAGAAGAATTTTTAGAGAACCCAATTTGTCATGAAAAGTTTTACCAAACAAATTTTAAAACATCCAGAATTTTATATTATTAGATTTATAAAAGATAAAAATTTGCCAGATATTATTTTTATTCATGGTGGGCCAGGATTCAATTGCGGTATTTTAGAATATCTTATCGAACATCATAATTTATACGATTCAATAAATGCTAATATCATTTTATATGACCAAAGAAACTGTGGAAAATCCAAAAAAAATAATACGGAGGTTAAACACCAAGATAATATTAATGACTTAAACCTCATATTAAATTTTATTTATAAATATAAGATACATATAAAAGCGCTTATAGGGCATAGCTATGGAGCAAAACTGCTTTTTGATTTTTACAATTTTTATAAATTAAAAACTCCAGGAGTATTTGTTTCTACGGCAAAATCAATTATTACTCCTAGACTTAATAACTTACTCCATGATTTATCTTATATAAAAAAAGCCAACAGCAACCTATATAATGAAATTTATGAATCAATAGATAAAATGGATCTTCCCTCACTCTGGGAAATTACAGAAAAATTAAATACTATCTTCCAAGAAAATGAGAATCGCCCCTTTTTATACTGGGCAAACTTAACATATTATAATTTAGTTAAAAATATACAAAAAGAAATTAATCTTCCTCCAGATCTATCTACTTTTAAATCTGTAAGGCAAGATCTTTATTCAAACTATAGTAATTTTTCTGTTGATCTTGATGAATTGAATATACCTAAATTATGGATAAATGGATTTCATGATGTGATTAATAATGGACACCTATCAGCTTTAACAATGGATGATAGTATTAAAACTTTTTATAAATCATCCCATTATCCTCACATAGAAGAAAATTTTTATTTTTGTCAGTGCATTAATGAATTTATCGAACAATTATAACCAGGTCATTTAGCTTTTAGAGGTAGGAAAAAACCTCCGTTAAAAAGAGATTTTATATGGAAAAAATTAATAAACACCAACTCAAGCACGATTTTGTAAACTCAATTGTTATTATTAACTGTATGGTTAAATCAGCATCAACTATTATTAAACATTTTACTACAGCCCAAAATACAACTATTAATCAGAAGCAAATAGAAAATTTTTTATATGCTATGGATGCCATTCAAGTTCAAACGGCAAAAATTGAAAATTATTTTAATATACTTAACGGTGAGACTTCTTCATCTACCTCAAAGAAGAAAGAATATTATGATCTTACTACTCCTGTTACACCGAAAACTATAGTTTATCCAGGTGATCCCGCATTTAGTATAGAAACTATTGTTTCATTAGAAAATGGAGACCCATTTCATCTTTGTCATATGCATTTGAGCAATCACACAGGAACTCACATAGACTTCCCTGCACATGTTATTAAAGGAGGAAAAACTAGTAAAGATTATTCTATAGACGACTTGATTGGCTCAGGATTAATAATAGAGGTCCCTGACACAGAAAAATCTATTACAAAATCATTTATTGAGACTCAACATTCTATTACTCAAAATGATTTTATTTTTTTTAAAACCTCAAATTCTAAACTTTCAAAACAAACAGCATTTACTGAAAAGTATGTATATATTGAACCTGAAGCAGCCGAAGAACTTATACGAAAAGGAATTAAAATAGTTGGAATTGATTATATAAATGTTGATTCATATGATGCGGCAGATCTTCCTGTACATCACTCATTTTTATCCAATAATATACTTATAGTTGAAGGTTTGGAATTAAATGAAATACCTGAGGGTAGATATACAATCTATATTATGCCTAATAATATTCCAGATATGGATGGCTTACCGTCTAGAGTTATAGCAAAATCATAAGCAAAATATCTTTGAAACATATTCACCCTAATTACAGGTAATCCCAAGTTATATTCCTTTATATTCAGAATAAGAAACTATTTTGTCCCATTCTATAGCAGTTGTAAGTTTATTTTTAACGATAGAAAAACAGTATTCATCATCCATTTTTTGCGTATCAAGAAAGAAACATTCCCATTCATCTATAGGTTTTTTATAATCAGTTTCTGAAAAGATAAATAATAATTTCTCTTTGTTCTTAAAAGAATTTAATATGATTTCAGATACTTCATAACCTTGTAATAAATCAATTTGTTCAGCTATTTCCTCATTACTTTTAATAATCAACCACGTAGGTTTTCCCAGACAATCTAAAAATAACATACTCCCAGAGCTGTCAATCAAATAATATTCAATTGCATTTGATTCTTCTAAAATCTTATTAAATAATTTTTGATAAGATTTATTTTCGAATATTTTTGTTAGAGAAGAGCTACTATCAATAATGTTATGGGACAAATCTCTAAAATATTGAAAAGTTAAATCATCAATAACATTAGTAAGTTCCGAATAAAGTTCCTTACTAGTTTTAAGTAAAAATCTATTTATTAATCCATTATTAAATGCGCTTATTGCTGTGTCTTTATCAGCAGCTGCTGTTAACATTATTTTTAGTATTTTATTTTCTTTAAGATTATTGCAGAATTCAAGCCCATTAATTTCGGGCATTTCATAATCAATCACTAGCAGCTTTATATCATTAAATCTATTCTGATTATATAAAATGTTGACTAATTTGCTTATATCAAAACCTATTAAACGCTCATCAGCAAAATCTATATTTATATTTTTTGGTAAATCCATAACCTTTTGAATTAAAAATTCTTTTTGATTAGTAATCATTTCCAAAACATTTAATGGATCAATATCAAAATGCATATTTATTTTATTATCAAGACCCAATTCTAAGGCATTTAAAAACTCTTTATTATCATCTAAAAAGATAACTTTTATGGGATAATAAAAACAAATTCTATTAAATACATCTTTTGACATTAATACCTCTTTTGTTTGGGTTATCGTCAGGCGGGACAATGAAGGATTCATTTACTATTTATACGCTTTATCAAAAAGGAGGAACCTTACCTATAATAGATTTAATCCAATTCATTTTATTAAACCTATCTATTTCATAGCCACTAACTAAATGCAACTCACTAAAACCTTTTTCAAAAAGGTCCTTGGCATAAACTTCACCAGAAAGCTCAATTTTAAGATCCGAATCTATATATATAATTGTATCTTTATTGTAACGATGCATAACACGAATAAAATCATTAGGATGTGCATACACATCGATATTTTTACCTATATTTTCAGCAGCAAACTCCCAAATCTTCCGTATTGCAGCATCATCATCAATTAAAACTATTGGATTAACTGTATTATCTCCATAAATTGAAAGATAAGGTACATATGATTTAGGGATAATTTTAACTTTCAATTTTTCTGCGCGATACCTAACATCCAGATCTTCAAAACAACTTGTAACTAAACAAGAATTATCATTAACTCCTAAAATCTCTATAATATCTAACCCATTATAAGAATCACTAAGTAATTCATAATCAATCAAATATAAATCAGGCTTTAAATCATCCCACTTTTGGAATATTAGATCAGTAGCCTTGGAAAAATGCATTCGCCTCACAGTAGGCCAAGGAGATAATTTACTTTCCCAAGTATCATGAATAGAAGAATCATCATCTAATATAACAATGCAAGCATCGGGTTTAATATTAAGTACATCACAAAACCATTGAGGAGGATTACACTTAGGCAATTCAATAGTAACTTTTGTACCAACATTAATTTCTGATTCGATAAATAATTTACCATTAAAACGGTTAATTTGTTGTTGAGCATGATATAAGCCAAAACCTACGCCACTCGCCTTTCCAAAGCTAAACCCTTGCTCTGTTATTTTAGGTAAAATGTGGGATGGAATACCGCAACCATTATCTGCAATAGTTATAAAAATAGTTTCTTCGAAACAATGAAGTCTAACACTTACTATACCTGCTTCAAGAGATGCTTCTATACTATTATTGATCAAGTTAGATAAGACTCTTTTGAAAGAAGTTAAATGGATAGCAGCAAAGCAATGATAGGCATTATCATCTATAATTAATTGAATAGTTTTTTTATCAAGATATTCGTATTTTTTTTCAGCAATAATATTTTCTAAAGTAATCGACATTACTTCTGAAACCAGGAGCTCATTATTACAAATTTTCTCTTCATCCAAAGGTTTCATTTTTGAGCTAAGAAGCAAATTATTGGTAATCTCATTGATTCGATTAGCCGCATTTTTAATAATAACCCGACGTCCCTCTGGAATTGCTGAAATACCAATAATAGCTGTACTAATTGCAGCTAGTGGTGAACGAATATCATGAGCAACCTGCTCAGCAATATTCTTTCTTGCCTCATAATAGGATTTTTCTACTTGCAAAATGGTAATTTTATTTCGCTCGTCAATAAATCGCATAGCAACTGTTTTATATTCTTCGATACTAATGGGGATTAGGTTATTATTTTCATAATTTTCTTTTGAAATAAAATCGAGCAAAGATTTCGTATTGTTTTGAATTTTTTTCTTTAATGGTAAAAATAGTAAACCTAGGTTGATAGTAAAAATGCCAATAATGCTTAATAATATTAATAAGAAATCATAAGTCACTGAGCCTGAAATAACAGGATGATATTTCTTCATCGCAACAATATAACCTAAAATACTATTATTAATAGTAATTACGGAAATACCTAAATATACATCATTAATTTTACACAACTTAAATTGTTTTAAATTCAAAATTTTGCATTGATATTTCGGACGAGCTCGGACAAATTTTATATTGTCTAATTTTTTTATCTCTCCAAGGTTATGGAGCTCTAAATTTAATGCATAATTAGACTGTAGTAATCGATATTGACCAATTTTTTCCAATGTATATTGATCTTTTATTAATAATTCATTTGAAATGTTATTAATTTGGTTGTCTTTGATATAATTTCTAACAAAAATAATTAATAAACTTAGAATTAATAATTGAGCTAGTAGCGAAAACATCATTTTTTTAATAAAAATTTTGTTGATTTTTTCTACTTTAATGCTCATAGACAAAACCTTTTTCACTAAGAGATAAAATAACATATTGATTTGAACGGCAAAATTCACCGTCTTTTATTGCGGCACCGGTAATACCATTAAAATTAGTCTTTAAAACTGCGGCCGTATTTATCAGCTGATTCTTTTCTATAGTTTTAAGGAGTATTTTCATCGCATCATAAGTATAAACGGATAAGGGGTTTGGTATATTTTTATATTGCTTAATATATTCACGTCGGTAATCAGCTAAACGTGTATTTGATTTTAAAAAATCTAGATTTCTTATAGTATAAGCAGAAATTTTTTTATCATTTAAGCGCACAAATACGCTTGGATTAGAAGATGAACCAAAATTTTCAGTACCAATAAAAATAATCTTATGATTATTCATAAGATGAATAATTTTAGTTGAGGCCACTGCACTGGAAAAGATAAAAACATACGAATAAGTTTTATTTGTCAGGAAATTTATTAACTTCTTTTCAGACTGCTCATCATTACCAATAAAATCGAATTGATCATAAAATATTTTTTCTTGTTTTAGTTGTTTTTCATAAGCAATTTTATACTTAGCCAAATCAATTCTATCAACCTCAGTAATTATTAGTACTTTATTTAGTAGACCAAATTTTGTACGCAAAAACTCAAGCATTTTTTTTGCATGGTAATCATAGCTTGGCATAAAAAGAAAGATATTTTTAGGCAATTTTTCCCAAGAATTACTACTAGCATAAGAAGTAAAAATTGGAATATCTTCATCTTTTTGAAGCTTTGTAATAAGTAATAAATCAGACAAATATTCAAAACCAATAATTGCTGCACAATGATTACGTAACATTTGATTATAAGCTCTGATTGGTGATAATGGCTTACTATCATAAAAAAATGTTTTTATTAACACTTTTTGTTTAACTACGCTTTGTCGTAATGCTAAATCCACAGCATTTAAAAAGGCTACTTTATATTCGGGAAGAGTTGTTTCTAATTTCCCTGTCATACAAATAGAAATAGGAGCAAACATATTGGCATAGATGTTCATGCATACAAAGCTCATTCCTAAAAAAATTAGTTTTTTCAATTTAAATACATCTTATGCATAGTTTCTGTAGTTTTTTCGATAAGCGGTAAGCAATTAATCTGAATTTCCATAAGCGTGGCATTATCGCTTAAACTTAAAAGATATCCAACTGTTCTCGATAAATCTTCCAATTGAATCATTTGCTCTAACTTAAATTTTCTACCTTCAGCCATTTCAGTAGCAATCATCGAAGGACAAATATTTGTAACCTTAACCCCGTATGCAGACATTTCTTTAGATAAGGCCTCACTAAAGCCTGATAGTCCAAATTTTGATGCTGCATAAATTCCAGAAAAAGATTGCGCTACCTTACCTCCAAGTGACGATATGTTCATAATATATCCCTGACGTTGCTTTTTCATTTGATTAGCAACGTACTTAGCAACATATATAGCCCCATTTAAATTGATTTTTAATAATTCATCGATATTTTCATCAGTAATTTCAGTTGTTCCACGCTTTAATATAGCTGCATTATTAATTAACAAATCAATTCGTCCATAATCTTGGATTATTTGTTGAATACAAGCTTGTACCTGTAGAGCATCAGAGATATCAACAGAAAAAAATACAGCTTTTCCTCCATCTTCGGTAATTTTTTGGCAGACCTGATTTAGCAATAAGCTATTTTTGGCAATTAAAACAACAAAATAATCTAACTTTGCCAAATATATCGCCAATTCTTTTCCTACCCCTCGACTTGCGCCAGTAACGATAGCCAGTTTTTTTTCCATGCATACTCCGGATCAATAAGACTTAATTACTTTTTGTTAATACTATTCTTCACTAGCCATAGCTACCAACTTGAGCAATGCTTTCAAATGAGATTATTAACAAACCTCTTTTTCACTAATAAAAATTTAAACAAACAACAATTAACCAAATGAAATATCAATAAGCTTGCTAAGATAAAATGGTGGGAAAAAATATTTCTAAAGACTGTAAAATTGAACGAGAGACACCACATTAAAATTAAAGCAATTATTAATAACCCACAGAAAAGAATATTATACGTTTTACTATTCATATCAAAGAGAGAAGAAATTAAGGAATAAATACCTGAAAATCCTAGTGCATACAAGCTATGAACGGCTAAACCTAATACCCACCAAGCTCTTAAATCTGAATTATGAAATGTGAGTATCATCGATAGCATTGTACCAAGAAAAAAGCCTACATTGAGCAGATAAAATCCAAAAGCACATTGAGATATTTTATCCTTTAATTTAATTACAAAGCATAAATAAACTAAAAACAATGGAAGAGCTGAAAAGAAACCTTCAAAAAAAGAAGAGTTAGAAGGTAAATTCATTAGGAAATTCAAGGTAATAAAGGTAAAGGTTAAAATCCAAACAAGCGTATTTTTTAAAATGTTATTAATTAAAAACGCTTTCAAATCAACTCCTAATAAATATAAAAACGGAGCGATTTTATAATAAAAGATACAAACTAATCAAAATTGATGATGAAAAATCAATTACCTAAAATCTAGTATTTTGAAAGATCAAGAGTATATAATTCCTTCTTTAAACCCAAATGAAACAAACCATGTTTAAAACGCTAGTTTTGAGTTTTTTATTAGTCATTTCTTTTGCTATCAAAGCAGAGTCTAAAAATAAACTTTATCAAATTGATTTAATTGTATTTAAACATGAAGCATCCGTTAATAATGCCAATCAGCTGCAAACCACTTTAAGTTACCTTAAAAATAGACGAAATCTTGAGGAGCAAAGTTCATCGCTTAGCCCTTATCATTTATTACCTTTTTCATTTACTCATCTTAAAGAAGAGTTTTGGGCGCTGCGAAGAAAGCCACAATATCAGGTGCTGCTAAATTATAGTTGGTTACAACCTGTAACTAATAATGTTGCTGTTTATTTACCTAAAACTGAAAAGGAAGGTTGGTATCTGGAAGGGAATATTAAAGTTCAACAGCAAAACTATTATAGCCTTAGTTCTGAATTGTTGATTAGCAAACCAGATGGCAGTTCTTTTATTTTTAAGGAACAACAACGACTTAAGGGTGGGCAGATTTATTATTTTGATAATCCTGAAGTCGGAATGTTAATCAAAGTGCAT
>JAIUOG010000077.1 GCA_020161725.1 Pseudomonadota bacterium | reverse complement strand
ACCCTGTTTCGCTATGCCCTGAGGGATCCTGACATATTTTACCCAACTTATCTGCCACTTAAACTCACTGTGATTCAAATTGATGTCATTCCCGTGCAGGCGGGAATCCATTTATCAAACAAAGTGAGGTGCCACTTTAAGAAATAGATTCCCGCCTCCGCGGGAATGGCCAAGAATCGAATCAAAAGTATTAATATTGCCTGTTTGAGCAATTATATATCAGGATCACTCAGCACTATGCCTCATCAAGGCTGCATCTTAAATAGTTTTTTTCAAAACATAGCATTCTGATAGATAACCCAGGCAGTTCTAGAAAAATTTTGTTTAAATTGGAGAAGATAGCTATAATCAAAAAGACTCTCATTTTTCCTTGATTTAAGCGATTTGTATCTTATGCATTCAATCTCTATTCGTGGCGCTAAAACCCATAATTTAAAAAACATTGACGTTGATTTACCTCGTAACCAACTCGTGGTGATTACCGGGCTATCTGGTTCGGGCAAATCTTCTTTAGCCTTTGATACGCTTTATGCTGAAGGACAACGACGCTATGTTGAATCCTTATCAGCCTATGCTCGTCAATTTTTATCCATGATGGAAAAACCGGATGTTGATTCGATAGAAGGCTTATCTCCCGCTATTTCCATTGAACAAAAAGCAACCTCGCATAACCCTCGTTCAACGGTGGGAACAATTACCGAAATTTATGATTATTTAAGATTACTTTATGCGCGTGTGGGCGAACCACGTTGCCCAACCCATAATACTAGCTTGCATGCACAAACCATAAGCCAGATGGTTGATTTAATTTTAGAATTACCTGAAGGTACAAAGGGCATGATATTAGCTCCCGTTGTTAAAGAACGTAAGGGCGAACATGTTCAGTTATTACAACAGCTGCAAGCCAAAGGCTATATCCGCGCGCGCATCGATGGCGAGATTTATGAATTAGATGAGCCGCCTAAACTTAATTTAAAGCAAAAACACACCATTGAAGTCATTGTTGACCGCTTTAAAGTTAAGAAAGATTTAGCGGGAAGATTAAGTGAATCCTTTGAAAATGCACTTAATCTTGCTGAAGGTATCGCTATTTTTGCTGATACAGATGGGGCAATGGATGAAATGGTCTTTTCTGCCAAATTTGCCTGCCCTTTATGCGGTTATAGTTTATCGGAATTAGAACCTCGGTTATTTTCTTTTAATAACCCTGTTGGCGCCTGCCCTTCTTGCGATGGCTTAGGTGTTGATCAATTCTTTGACCCAAGCCGTGTTATTCATGATGAAACAGCAAGCCTTGCCGAAGGAGCCATTAGAGGTTGGGATAAAAAAACAACTTATTATTATCCCATGCTAGAATCTCTAGCTAAACATTATCACTTTGATATAGACCAAGCTTTTGCTGATTTACCCGACAAAGTGAAACAACTTATTTTATATGGCAGTGGCAAAGAGTTAATCGAATTCCATTATCAAAGACCTCACGGCGGCAACATGGTTAAGACCCATGCCTTTGAGGGGGTCATACCTAATATGGAAAGACGATATCGTGAATCAGATTCACAGATGATGCGTGAAGAGTTAGCCAAATATCTTTCATCAAGACCCTGCCAGTCCTGCCATGGCGCCCGCCTTCGTTTAGAGGCACGCCATGTCTTTGTCGATAACAAGAATTTGCCTGAAATTGTTAATTACTCCATTGAAAAAGCCCATGAGTTCTTTAAAAATCTTGTTTTAGAAGGGTATCGCGGTGAAATCGCTGCCAAAATTAATAAAGAAATTACTGAAAGATTAGGCTTTTTAGTCAACGTAGGTCTAGATTACCTTTCTCTCGCGCGCAGTGCCGAAACCTTATCAGGTGGCGAAGCACAACGTATACGTCTAGCCAGCCAAATTGGCTCAGGTTTAGTCGGCGTAATGTACATTCTTGATGAACCTTCTATTGGGTTACATCAACGTGATAATGAGCGCTTATTAAAAACCTTAACCCATTTAAGAGACTTAGGAAATTCGGTCATTGTGGTCGAACATGATGAAGATGCTATTTTAGCGGCCGATTATGTACTGGATATAGGTCCTGGTGCCGGAGTGCATGGCGGAAAGATTATTGCAGCAGGCAGCCCTAAAGAAGTCATGGCCAATAAATACTCGTTAACGGGGCAATACCTTTCTGGCAAACAAAAAATTGAAGTGCCTAAAGAACGCAAAGCCATTAATAAAGAAAGGGTGCTTCATCTAAAGGGTGTTAATTGCAACAATTTAAAAAATATCGCTGTTGATATTCCTTTAGGTCTTATGACCTGTATTACTGGTGTATCAGGCTCAGGCAAATCGAGTCTTATCAATGATAGTCTATATCCTGTTGCTGCTAATAAATTAAATAGAGCAAGTTTACTTAGCCCAGGCAGCATCGAATCCCTTCAGGGTTTAGAATTATGCGATAAAGTCATTGATATTGATCAAAGTCCTATTGGCAGAACACCTCGCTCGAATCCTGCAACCTACACGGGTTTATTCACCCCTATTCGCGAACTCTTTTCAGGTACCCCCGAATCGCGTGCTAGAGGTTATCAGCCTGGTCGCTTTAGTTTTAATGTACGTGGAGGGCGTTGCGAAGCCTGCCAAGGTGACGGTTTAATTAAAGTCGAAATGCATTTCCTGCCCGATATCTATGTTGCTTGTGACGTTTGTAAAGGGCAACGTTATAACCGCGAAACCTTAGAAATTCAGTACAAGGGTAAAAATATTCATGAGGTTTTAGAAATGACCGTTGAAGATGCCCGCCAATTTTTTGATGCAATTCCCTTAATTGCTAGAAAATGCCAAACCTTAATGGATGTAGGACTTTCTTATATTCGTATTGGTCAGTCTGCGACAACCTTATCTGGTGGTGAAGCACAACGAATCAAATTAGCAAGAGAACTTTCAAAGCGCGATACAGGTAATACACTTTATATTTTAGATGAGCCAACTACTGGACTTCATTTTCATGATATTAAACAATTATTAGGTGTTTTAGCTCGTCTTAAAGAGCAAGGTAATACCATCATTATTATCGAACACAATCTCGATGTAATAAAAACAGCAGATTGGTTGATAGATTTAGGTCCTGGTGGTGGTTCAAAAGGTGGAAAAATTATTGCTGAAGGAACACCTGAAATGGTTGCGGCAAATGCTAAATCTTATACTGGGCATTTTTTAAAGCCCTTGCTTGATAAAGGCTAAATGGTAATTTATAGGTTTTAATTACTTTTTTGACAAGGAGGTCAAAATGGGCTTTGAGCTTTTTCTTAGGTGGCAAAAATTAATAGGAAAAAATAACTCTTCTTTTACGCTCGAATTAGAAAAAATACTATTAAACAACAGCTCCGAAAGATCATTAGAAGCCGCCCAAGATGAAATTAAGGATATTTTAGATAGATTTTGGAATGATGTCCTTTATCGCTTATCTTTTCATGAATTAGAAAATAGCGAGGAAGTACAGCCCTGGATTGAAATACAAATCATATTGAGTGAAAAAGTGCCTAAGCTTAATTTCACAAATTATCATTATCCAATAGTATATCAAGCAATAAAAGATCAATATTTCCATGAAGAAAAAGGGCTAGAACCATCCATATTAATTAACTTATTAACCGAAGCGTCCATTTTAGCTGGCCCCATAACCCCCCAAGCAACAAAGTTCTATCCCCTACCAGAATCGGATAATAATCCTAAGCTAATTAAGCAATTAACCTTGCTTTGTTATTTAATTCACTGCCAATTAACTGAAAAACAAAAAACATTAATTCCTTTTTTAATTCATTTTAGGCCAACAATTAATTCAGATGAGTTAAAAATACGTGCAAGAAAAATTGTTAACTGCCTTTTAAGTAAAGAAACATTATTGCATTTTATGTTTACTGATGAAGAAACAAATCAAATCATGGCGAGTTCAATAGATAAAGAGACGCATTCTCTTTTTCAATTAATAGCCTTAGTCGCTAAACCACCCCAAACTGTTAGTGCAATCGTTATTGCTTTAAATAAAATACTGCAATTAGAGGAGCTTCCTCCCAATGATTGCTTAAATTTTAGTAATCAACTAAGAACTATTGTTGATATCTTTGCTTTCAATGTTGAAAAAAAAAGCATTATTAGAAAAGGCCTTAGTCTGTATAAGACTGGACGCTTATATTTGTCATCGCTTAAACACATCGCAAAAAGATAATTCCTATTCACCCTTTACCATGCAGGTAAAAATAGACGCTGCACGACAAAAAATTGCAGAATTACAAGATAAATATTCAAGCCTTAGTTATTTTCACCAATTAGCTTTAGGTCAGGGTGATTTAGCAAAAGTGATTGATTGGCAACTTGATAAATTTAAAGCCGAGGAAGAGGTTGTTCTTTCGGAACAAAATATAGCGCTATTAAATGCAGCTTTTGAAGAAGCACCAATTGACAATCTTGAAATTTATGCACAAAAATTATTTGAATTATTTTACCCCGATAGAGCAACGGCCAATCAAACTTTAGCCTTAGCGCTATGGCTTAAAGAACAAGAGAGTCATTTTGCTATTAAAGACAGGGATTTATTTAACAAAGCACTAACTTTTTTACGATGCAAAGCTTACTATGTTTATCGCAATAATGGCGGAACTAGTCAATCTTGGTTTTCTCTCTTTTCTAAAGATAGAAAACTAGGTGTGGCAGAAAATCGCATGAATAATTTAAGGGCTAGAGAGTTAGGGACAACAGCCACCACCTCTCACTGGATTTCTTTTTCCTTTTTAAGCAATTACATACCTAGCATGGATTCTCTTGCAGCTAACCAAGGCGAATTAGGTGAGATTCTCTCCGGTCAAATTAAGCATTTTGAAAAACCGGAACAAGGTGAAAACATAGTGTCATTTGCCCCTAAATAAGGAGAGCTTAGGGTGGATTTATTACATCCAGCATAATTTCAACAGAAGCCGTGTTATCACCGCCGACATGCACGACATAAGATGCAAGAGGAGGTTGGCCAATAAGCAAAATTTGACAGTTTGCTTGTGGGCCTAATTGAGCACAGAGACTTGCATTTTGACTAATATTAGACGTGTCCGGAATATCCTTTACACGAATATTTAAGGCCGTAGCAGTAGAAGAATTATTAGTTATGGTTAAGGTTTTCGGTATAAATATAGGTAATTGTAGAGTGCAAATTACTAATGAGCTAGAAGAACAACTTTTGACCGTTTTTTGCAAAGAATCATAATGTAAACTTAGTCTTATTTTATTTTGGGAAAAACCCTCGTTAGATGCATATAATGGAAAATTAAAGATAGCTAAAAAAAGGCTTAAATTAATTGTTTGGACTAGCTTTTTTCTATCCCTAAATTCTTTCAAAAAGCTATGTTTTAGACAACTTGATTTTTTTAAAAGTGAGTAATAGAGCATTCTATTGCGAGCTTTTAAAAGAATTAAGGGCGGAAAAAGCAACAGACTAAAAATAGTTTTTTGAAAGAGCTTGGATATATTCATGTCTATCTCTACATACACGTAACAGTGATAGGAATTAAGCCACTTGTCGATGCTAAACCTATCGATTCAGCCACAATCGCATTAGCCTCAATTGCAGCCACTGTTGTGGCTGAATCGAGCATAACAACTTCAACCTCTTCTGTATTGGCAAAATCGGTAACTAAGATTAAATCAATATCATCTGTATCAGAATAGCCTGAATTAAAATTAACCCAGCCATGTTTAGGCCAATGAATTTGGCGATAGTTAATTTGTTTTGTAACCCCATTATAAACAGCAGAATTATGTGTCTGCCCAGGCCCTAAGGCATAAAGATCATTGACAATAACAGTCCCCTCCATGACCTCAAGCCCCGCCTTTTTGCAGATATTGCCCTGGCTGCAAAAGATACTGATACGATAATGAGTCCCAGAAATGGCTAAAGCAAATACAGGGGTTTCTAACTTTGCCTTTTTTTGATTTTGAGTCGTTGACTCAAGCCCGCCCTTGTCTAAACTTGCAGTAGATTGGAGTTCTTTATTATTGGGTGTATATGAAATAATTTTATAACTAGAATTGGGCTGCAAGGCGATGAGAGTACCATTACTATATTTGAACTGCACCGAACCATCCTTTGCGGTGATAATTCTATCACCTACCATCAAGATTGAACCGCGTTGAAGTGCTTGTTGTGTATTATTTCGTTCAAGAAAAGTATCCTTGGTAGCGAAAAGAACAGTGCCTGCTTCTTCGGCAAAAACAACTTCTTGAAAAATCAATAAAAGAATAAAAATGTATTTTTTCAAAAAAATATCTCTATGGGTATTCAACTAAAAGATTAGACCTCTTCGTAAACTCGCTGCAATGAGCAAAGTGTTGGTCTGTGGCAGCGCAGAACCGAAGTGTACACGAAATACATGAGGATTCGAGCGCTGCCACAGCCCCCCAAATTTGCCATGGCAGTAGAATTTCTGAAGAGATCTTGGAAAAACCTAAGCTTATTAGCACTTTTCAATCTATTGTCTTAGGTTATAAAGCCTTCATAAAATTAGTTAAATCATCTTTTTCTTGTTGATTTAAATCAAGGCTTAAAACCAAGTTAAAAAACTCAACTGTATCCGCTAAAGTTAACAAACGGCCGTCATGTAAATAAGGCGGAGAATCTTTGATGCCGCGCAGAGGGAAGGTTTTAATTGATCCATCACCTACTGCTTTCATACCATTGATCATCTCTGGATTGAAAAAACGTTCTGTTTGCAAGTTATGCATGAGGTTATCAGTGTAATAAGGGGGCGTATGACAGGTTGAACATTGCGCCTTACCAAAGAATAACTCCTGGCCTCGTAGTTCAGACTCTGTTGCCTTGGTTGGGTCTAATTTACCATCCCATTTTAATTTAGGCGCTGGAGGAAAATCTAAGATCGCTTGGAATTCAGACATAAAATGCACCTGGCTTCCTCTTTCTAAGATATTCACGCCCTTTTTAGTTGCAATAACGGGATCACCATCAAAATAAGCTGCTCTTTGTTCAAACTCAGTAAAATCTTCAATAGTTTTCAAGGCGCGTTGTGAACCAAAAAGACGTTGAATATTAAGGCCTCGTAAACTGGGTGTATTAATACGATGACGAAACTCTTGCGGTCTAATATCACCAACCAAATGGGTTGCCTTATTAGTATGGCCATTAGCATGACAATCTAGACAAGCCACTCCTCTACTGGGCAATTTCGATTTTCTATCCGCAGTTTGGTTGAATTGCTGTTGAGGGAAAGGAGTCACTAAAAGGCGTAAACCTTCGAGCTGTTTAGGATTTAAAATGCCGTTAAATAACTCATAATAATTGTTAATGGTAACTAATTGCCCCTTTGATACATCACCTAAATCTGGCCTTGTTGTAAGATAAATAGGGGCGGGAAAGGGCGGTAAAAAATGATCAGGAATATCAAAATCCAAATCAAAACGGGTTAAATCACGATTTTCTTGTTTGTTAATTTCATCAATGGCAAACTGGGGAAACAACATCCCGCCTTCAGCGTGATTAGGATGTGGTAAAGGCATAAAACCTTGAGGAAAAAGCCCCTTAGCCTTTATATCTTCTGGCTTCATTTTTGCCAAACTATCAAAGCTTTGTCCTTCAGGTAGTTTCACTCTCACCCCTTCTTGGACTGGTTTGCCATTCGTCATTTTGGTATCAGAGGATGGCTTATTTGATAAATCATAGCGCTTATTCAGTAAGTCTTTTTGTTTTGCATTGGTTGCGGATTTGGCATTAACAAAGCGTTCCATCATCACTTGAAAGGGTTCTGATTCAATAACAGGCATATAACTCGATGCCGGGGTCGGGGGCGGCGTAGCTGCGTAAACGACAAGACAGAATAGATTTAAACTCAATAGACTTAGATTTTTTTTCCACATAGTAAAATCCTTTTTTTATGATTTATCCATAATAGATTAGTCTTTGCAGATTCGCAATTAGCAAAATAGTAAAACTAAAATCGGTAAGTTTGATCTTTTTATTAATTTAGGACTATAACTAATTAGGGATCTTTTCTTTTGACAAGGATAAATATATGGGTACTTTTCTTCTTATGTTGTTAATCATCGCGGCCGTACTATGTTTTTGGGCTGTGGGAATGTTTAACACTCTAATCGGCTTAATTGAGGCGATTAATAACAATAAAAGACAAATCGATATTCAGCTTGATAGACGTTACAAAGTGTTTGAATCCTTAATTGAAACCGTCAAAAAATACATGGACTATGAGAAAACAACACTGAAAGAAGTAGTTGCCTTGCGTTCACAGGCTGAATCAGCTAAAGCCTCTGGTGATGAGCAAGCCAGGATGACTGCAGAAAATAAGATTTCGCAAATTGCCTCCGGTTTAAATGTCGTCTTTGAACAATACCCTGATTTAAAAGCCAACCAAAACGTTTTGCAATTACAGGAAGAAATTGTCAATACTGAAAATAAACTAGCCTATTCCAAACAAGCTTATAATGACAGTGTTGAGCGTTACGAAGCGAAGAAAAAATCATTTTTCGAATCGATGCTTGTTGGTTTCTTCCATGACAAATTAGATAAACAGTTTGAATATTGGTCTTTGCCTGAAGGCGATATTCAGGCAAAAGAAAATTACACAGTGAAGCTTTGAGTATAAAGCATGTCTCTTTCAGACTATCATCAAACTGTCTCTGATTGGCGAGGACAACTTAAATCGAATGAGCGTAAAACCAAATGGGTAATTACGCTCTTTATTATCATTTATGCTTTAGTAGGCCTATTAATAGACACTATAGCTCTGGAAGAAACGCATTAT
Source organism: Pseudomonadota bacterium (assembly GCA_020161725.1). Classification (GTDB taxonomy): domain Bacteria; phylum Pseudomonadota; class Gammaproteobacteria; order Legionellales; family Legionellaceae; genus Tatlockia. Next base: position 2,863 of record JAIUOG010000077.1, on the reverse strand, counting down.
CCGCAAGTCTCATTAGAACAATGTTTTTTAAACTTAATTACCTTTAAAGCCTTTCCTTATGCTACTTTTTTAATGCTCGCCTTTGCTGGCATATCCTTAGTTATCACTTATGCCTTATATGACAAAATTATGCTAATGGGCACTGATAGCCATGAAATTACCCCAGAAAATGCAAAAGATATCAAAGAAAAGCAACTTTATAATGTAGTTGAAGAAATGAAAGTCGCCGCAGGACTTAAATACATGCCCAAAGTTTTTATCATTGAGGCAGATTATATGAATGCCTTTGCTACAGGCTACAGTGAAAAATCAGCCTTAGTTGCGATTACTCGCGGGCTTATGGATAAATTGGATAGAGCTGAAATGCAGGCCGTGATGGCTCATGAATTAAGCCATATTCGCCATCATGATATTAAACTCACACTGACAGTGGCAGTCCTTTCTAATATCATGCTTTTAGTAATTGATATGCTCTTTTATTCTTTTGTTTTTCGTCAAAATGATAATCGTCGTGAAACAAACCAATTAGCCATGGTAATTACTCTTTTACGATATATCCTACCTCTTATTACTGTTGTTTTAACTTTATTTTTAAGCCGAACAAGGGAGTATATGGCCGATTCAGGTTCAGTCGAACTTATGCGAGACAATGAGCCCATGGCAAGAGCCTTATTAAAAATAAATGAAGACTATGCAAAGAATGCAGAAAAATATACCAGAGAATATGGAGATACAGCGCACGAACAAGTAAGACAGGCCTCCTATTTATTCGACCCCTCCAGCATTGATCCAGTAAAATCATTTAACAACGCCTTTTCAACACATCCCTCTATTGAGAATAGACTTAAAGCAATTGGTTTTATTAGTAAAAGTAAGGAATGCTAGCTTAATTATCTCATAATTATAACAGGAGTTATTTATGAGCTTATTTCTGTCGGCAAAGAAAAAACTCGAGATATTAATCTTTATTATAAAGATTCAAGGTAGGCTTAAGGGTTTATTTTATTGCACTAAACCATTCTCTGAAACTGATTTTAATGAGGATTTAAAAAAGATCACGGTCAACCCTTATTATTCATGGCGGTGATGATCAAATTATACCAATAGACGATTCCGCTAAACTTTCAGTAAAATTAATTAAAGGAGCTGAATTAAAAATCTACAAAGGCGCACCGCATGGTCTTTGTTCTACTCATAAAGACGAGGTCAATGAAGATCTGTTAGCATTTTTAGAGGAAAATTAATGCTTTTTGCAGCAAAGCTGCTGTAATCCTGGCATTTTTTAAACAATAACAATGGCAAAATTGAAAGGCAAATCCCTCTCCCCTTGTGGGAGAGGGGTAATCCAAAAGGTTATTCTCAATTAAAGTGAATTTCATTTATGAAATTAGCTTTATTTTATTCCCCCTCTCCTGCCCTTCGGACATCCTCTCCCACAAGGGGAGAGGCATTGCCTATTTCAGAATCTTTTTCTCTAAGCTCTAACCATACTGCATTTAATATCGCAAAAGCACAGGCTAAGCCTGTACCTAAAATCCAAGAAAAATACCACATCGTCTTGCTCCCCCTAATTTAATAGGCTGAATCCCGGTTTGCTTCAATTGTCTCTTCTGTGACCTTACCTCTTAATACTCGATATACCCAACTGGTATAAATTACGATAAGCGGCAAGAAAATAGCGGTGACAATTAACATAATAAATAAAGTCAGTTGACTCGATGAACTATCCCAGACTAATAAGCTGTATTTAGGATTGCTCGAAGAAGGCAAAATAAAGGGGAACATCGATACCCCTACTGTTGCAATGAGGCAGCCTACGCTTAGAGCACTGAAACAAAAAGCAACTAACGCTTTTCTGCAAAAAAGGATAGCAAGTAATGCGGCTACAATGCTTAATGAAGGAACTAACATAGTTAAAGGATAGGCTTTATAATTATTAAACCAAGCCCCTGTGCTTTGAATGGCATCCTTATATGTCGCATTAGAAGGGCCTTCATGAGGAACAATTCCCTGTAAAACATAGCCTGCTATATCATGATAAGTCCAAAAACCTAAACCAATAAATAAACTAAGGACTAAGATAGTTGATACAACAGCTGCTTTTCTTGCCCTGGCTTGTAACCGACCTTCTGTTTTAATCAGCAAGAAATAAGCGCCATGCATAGCCAACATGATTACGGATAGAAGACCACAGCATAAAGCATAAGGATTCAATAATTGAATAAAATTACCAGTATAAATTACACGTAATTCATTGTCATATTCAAAAGGAACCCCTTGTAAAACATTACCCACAGCAACGCCAAAAATTAAGGAGGGAACAAAACCACCAATAAATAAACACCAGTCCCAGCAAGCGCGCCAGGTTTTATTAGGCAATTTAGAGCGATATTTAAAGCCAACTGGCCTTAAAATAAGCGCCAGTAATATCAATAACATTGCTAAATAAAAACCAGAAAAAGACAGCGCATAAAGATCAGGCCAAGCCGCAAAAATAGCCCCACCACCTAAAATAAACCAGACCTGATTTCCTTCCCAGGTAGGCGCAATACTATTAATTAGAATTCGCCTTTCCATATCGGTTCTGGTAAGCCAGGGCAGCCACATTGCTACGCCTAAATCAAAACCATCCATAATGGCAAAACCAATTAATAAAAGGCCAATTAATAACCACCAAATAACTCTTAATGTTTCATAATCTATGGGCATTACTTTCCCCTAATTTATTAATGTGCTTGCATGCCATCTGGCCCTAAACGAATGTATTTCACCATGAGATAAAGTTCTACTACGGCAAGAATGGAATAAAATAGAACAAAACCGGTAAGGGAAATTAATACCTGACTTGAATGTAAGGAAGAAG
>JAIUOG010000076.1 GCA_020161725.1 Pseudomonadota bacterium | reverse complement strand
ACAGCCTGTTGCATACCTCTAATTTGTGATGTCATACCTTCAGAAATAGCCATTCCTGCAGCATCATCTTTTGCAGAGTTAATTCTTAAACCAGAAGAAAGACGTTGAATAGACGTTTGCATTACTGATTGAGATGTATTTAGGTTACGCTGCGCGTTTAGCGACATAACGTTGGTGTTAATAACTTGCATTAAAATCTCCTCACCTTAGTCCCTGGCAGATGGGATCTATTTTTATATCGATAAATCGGTCAAAAATTTATCGAACCCACTATGGTTATCGAGCAAGATTTAGAAAACTTTAGTTTTAAAATAGTTTTTTTCATGTGAAGAGATTGAATTCGTATAAAAAATAGCATTTTGAAGGATTTTTAGTATACTCATTGGCAATTAGATTTTGAGGATCTTTTAATGAGTTGGTTGAAAAAATTATTACCTTCAAAAATAAGAACAGAAACATCACAAAAAAAAGGTGTGCCTGAAGGTTTGTGGGTAAAATGCGTAGGTTGTGGCTCTGTTTTATATCGTAGTGAGCTTATAAAAAATCTATCTGTATGCCCTAATTGCAACCATCACCATCGCTTAACGGCGCGCGAGCGTTTAGAGCAATTTTTAGATGAAAATAGCCAAGAAGAAATTGCAGCTAATCTTGAACCTATTGATAGATTAAAGTTTAAAGATTCCAAAAAATATAAAGATAGAATTAGCCAAGCCCAAAAAGCAACCGGTGAAAAAGAAGCGCTCGTTGTAGTTAAAGGAACTGTTCTGGGGCAACCTGTTGTGGCTTCTGCCTTTGAATTTAATTTTATGGGCGGCTCTATGGGTGCTACTGTGGGTGAAAAATTTGTAAGAGGTGTGAATAGAGCGCTCTTAGAAAAAACACCTTATGTATGTTTTACTGCGAGCGGTGGGGCAAGAATGCAAGAAGGCCTATTCTCCCTTATGCAAATGGCTAAAACTTCTACGGCCTTAGCACGTTTTGCTGAAATGGGCTTACCTTTTATTGTTGTCCTTACTGATCCAACTATGGGGGGTGTTTCGGCTAGCTTTGCAAGTCTTGGTGATATCATTATTGCTGAACCTAATGCATTAATTGGTTTTGCAGGGCCCCGTGTAATTGAACAAACGGTTAGGCAAACGCTTCCAGAAGGTTTTCAGCGTAGTGAGTTTTTACTTGAACATGGCCATATCGATATGGTTGTTGAGCGAAAAAAGCTTAAAAAAACACTAGCTGAACTTATTTCTAAATTGACCCATCAAAAAATAACTAATTTAGTTGATGAAGATATCGAATAATAAAACCCTAGAGCAGTGGTTAACCTATTTAGAAAATCAACATTCTAAAGAAATTCAATTAGGCTTAGACCGTATCTTAGAGGTGGCTAAAAGGTTAGCACTTCTAAGCTGGCAAGATACGAAGATTATCACTGTTGCAGGAACTAATGGAAAGGGGTCAACAGTTGCCTTTTTAGAGGCGGCTTTTGTTCTGCAGGGATACCAAGTTGGTGCTTACACTTCGCCCCATTTATTGCATTTTAATGAGCGCATTAGAGTCAATCGTTCTTCTATTGATGATGAGTCGTTATGCCAAGCCTTTCTTCAAATTGAAGAGGCAAGAAAAGATATACATTTAACCTATTTTGAAACAGCAACTTTAGCTGCTCTTTTATACTTCAAAGCAAAAAAATTAGATCTAATCATTCTTGAGGTGGGTTTAGGAGGGCGCTTAGATGCAACTAACATTATCGATGCTGATTTAGCCATTATTACTACCATTGATTTAGATCATCAGGACTATTTAGGTAATACTATTGATGCAATTGCTTTTGAAAAAGCAGGCATTATTAAACAAGGAAAGCCTATTATTTATGCTGATCTTAATCCGTCTATTTCGATTATTAACCAAGCGAAATTAAAGTTAGCACCTTTATATTTTTTAGGAAAAGATTATAGCTATGAGTTCAGTTCAAATCAGTTAAAGCTGATTCATCAAGATAAAAATTTGATTTTTTCTTCTCCAAGTTTACATCCAAATGCAATTGCAGCAGGTGTAATAGCCTCTTATTTATTCAAAGACGTTTTGCCTATCGAAAACAGCACCTTAATTGAAGCAGGCGAGAAAACAAAAATTAGTGGTAGGCTTGAACTGATTAACTATCAATCAAAATCCTTGCTTTTAGATGTATCGCATAACCCCCAAGCAGCAAAAAGATTGGCGCAATTTATTGCTTCAATGGCATTGAATAGTACAGTTCATATTGTGTTTTCAGCCTTAAAAGATAAAGACTTGAAAGGTCTTATTGAACCTTTATTAAAGAAAGGGCATCTGTGGTATATTGCTCCTTTAGAAAACAAAAGGGCCTCTTCAATAAATGAAATAAAGGATGCTTTCCAAGGCTTTTCTGGGATACCATATTGTTTTGATGACATTGATTTAGCCCTAGATAAAGCACTTGAAAAGGCAAAAGCCCATGACCTTATTGTTGTTTACGGGTCTTTTTATACAGTAGCAAGGGCAAAAGTAAAATTAGGAGATAAGTATGAAATTAGTGATAGATGAGCGTGTAAAACATCGCTTAATTGGTCTTCTGGTAATTTTATCGTTAGGGGCTATTTTTACGCCTGCTATTATTAAAAAATCGAATCAACGCTTTGATAATTCTTTAAATGTTTCTGTCGAGTTACCAGACAAACCTTTATTACCTAAAGTTGCATCTAAAGAAAAGAAAATTATGTTTGAAGAGGTTAAGGTGACTAAATTGGAGTTACCAGACGAAGTACAACCAAAAGATGAATTAAATATTGCAAAGGCAAAGTCCTTATCAAAACCAGTTGAAGTGGCTTTAGAATCTGAAATTCCAACTCTTAGAGCTGAAAAAGTGACAGTAGAGCCTATAACTGCAATTAAAGAAGTCGATTTAGCGTTGGTAAATCCTCCTCTGCAAAGTAAAAATGATGTCGATTTAAAAGCCTTAGCTGAAATAAATAAACCTATTAAAGAAGTAAAGGTAGTGAAGGTTGCATCGCTTGCAAAGCCTACCGCACCTAAAGCAAAAGCGCCTATTATTAGCAAGCCTAAAATTATAGCTTCTAAAAATGTCCCTTCTAGACCCAGCAAAAATATCGCATCTAAATCAGCTTATGCTGTGCAATTAGCTACTTTTTCTAAAAAAGCCAATGCACATTCATTAGTATCTAAATTAAAAACCAAGGGATACAAAGCAAAATATAATGAGGTTAAAACAGCAAGTGGAACAATGTATAAGGTTATCGTTGGCAGCTTAAATCGCCGTGAAGAAGCACAGGTTCTACAAAAGAAATTAGCTTCATCTATTCAAATTAATGGCTTTATTGTTACAACAGGTCAAGGATAATCAACATGCTGCATTGGGTTGACTTAGCGATTATAGGTATTATTGCATTATCAATTTTAACAGGCCTCATTAGAGGCTTTGTGAAAGAATTAATAGCCTTGTGCGTGTGGATTTTAGCGATATGGCTTGCCTTTAATTATTCCACCAGTTTAGATCCTTGGTTACAAAAATATATTCATGATAAAACGATAAGAACAGTGGCCTCTTTCATCATTATTTTATTAGCGGTGCTGATTAGTGGCGGCATTGTAAACGCCATTTTAGGCTTTATTTTAAAACGTTCTGGTTTAAGTAGTACTGATAGGGTTTTAGGAATGGGTTTTGGTTTTATACGAGGAACCTTTATCGTTGCTTTGTTGATGGTTGTAATTAAAATGACCTCCTTGCCCCACGAACAATATTCTAAAGATTCTGTTTTATACGCCAAGTTTGATCCAATGGTTAATTGGCTTTATGGCCTTATGCCTGATTTTATTAAGCAAGTGCAGCTTTTTGAAACAAAAAATAAACTTAAAGATTTAAAATTAGATGATTTAAATTTAGAAAATAAAGACAAAACGAGTTTGCTTGATCTTTCTCCCCTAGAACTTTCAGACGCTTAAGGTTTTAAATTAAATAACTATACATAGGTATGCATGGAACTCATTGATATTATTGCAAGCTTAGTTGCTTTAACTATATTAGAAATTGTTTTGGGAATTGATAATTTAGTTTTTCTATCGATACTAACAGAACGTTTACCTCTTGCGGAGCGTAGAAAGGCAAGACGATGGGGGCTAACCTTTGCCTGGGTGACAAGATTGATGTTACTTGCTTCTGCTGTGTGGTTATCGAAATTAACTAAACCCTTAATAAGTTTTGCCCATTTTAGTTTTTCAGCAAGAGATATCTTTTTATTTCTAGGTGGAGTTTTCTTAATAGCAAAAGCAACCCAAGAAATTCATGGTGAGGTTAATGAAGATGAAAAAGAAATTCACCTAAATCCTAAGAAGGTCTCTTTTAACCAAGTTGTGATTCAAATTGGCGTAATGGATATTATTTTTTCTTTGGACTCTGTACTAACAGCCGTAGGGTTAACAGATAAGTTCTGGATCATGGCAGCGGCCATAACCTGTGCTATCTTAGTGATGATTTATGCTAGCGAAATTGTTAGTCGTTTTATTGAACGTTATCCGACAATCAAAATGCTAGCCTTATCCTTTTTAATTTTAATTGGTATGGTTTTAGTGGCCGATGGTTTTTCTTTCCATGTACCAAGAGGTTATCTCTATTTTGCAATGGGTTTTTCTCTCTCTGTTGAAGCACTTAATTTGGTACGCCGGCATAAACATAGTAAAAAAGGAAAATAGATTTCATGTTATGGTTTAAAGCGTTTCACATCATAGCCATGGTTGCCTGGTTTGCGGGCCTTTTTTATTTGCCGAGACTCTTTGTTTATCATGCCGAGGCCAATGATAAAATTAGCAAAGAACGCTTTAAAACAATGGAAAAAAAGCTTTACTACTATATTAGCTATCCTGCGGCAATCTTAACGACTATCTTAGGTTTAATCTTATTAAGTTATAATTGGTCATACTATCTACATGCAGCATGGTTACATGCTAAATTAAGCCTCGTTATTTTCTTATGGATTTATCATATTTATCTTGGTCATTGCCTAAAACTTTTTGCGAAAGATGAAAATAACAAAAATACGAAGTTTTATAGAATGGTTAATGAAATACCAACTCTATTTTTAATAGCAATTGTTATTTTAGTTGTGGTTAAGCCTTAGTTCGCTGTCATTCTTGTAGCGAAGAATTTCTGCAAGACACAAACCTTTCTCTAAAATCCATCCAAGATTCAACAAAATCCTTCAAAGCGCTAATGCGCTTTTCAGGATGACAATTGTTTGGTAGCCGGCGCTGATGCAGAGCTTAGATCTCAACCATCTCAAAATCTTCTTTACCTGCACCACAATCAGGGCAAAACCAGTTCTCAGGGACATCTTCCCAGCGAGTACCTGGCTCAATACCATCTTCAGGCCAACCTTCAGCTTCATCGTAAATGAAACCACAGATAACACATAAATAACGTTTATAATCTTGCATAATTTTAAAACCTAATTAATAAAATGGAAGTTGCTTAAAAATTAGCTATCATTCCCACAAAGGAACTGAGTGATCCTGTCGTTTTTTTAAACAGCATTGAAATAGGCGGTTCCTCTCCCCTTGTGGGAGAGGATGTCCGAAGGACAGGAGAGGGGGAATAAAATAAAGCTAATTTCATGAATGAAATTCACTTTAATTAAGAATAACCTTTAGATTACCCCTCTCCCGCCCTAAAGGGCACCCTCTCCCACAAGGGGAGAGGGATTTGCTTTCCAATTTTGTCATGTTTTTGGTTAAAAAAATGCCAGAATTCCTCAGCGCGATGGAGAGAATCCATACTTAAATTGTTGTTTAAATCGCCTGGAAATTAGATATTATTTCTGCTTAAGTTGAGTATAATAGCTGATTTACGATTTTCCCAGGAAATGAAAATGCAAACAAATTTCGACTATTCTAATGCTCTTTTTGAAAAAGCTCAAAATTTAATTCCTGGAGGAGTGAACTCACCTGTTCGTGCTTTTAAAGGCGTAGGTGGAAATCCAATCTTTTTTAAGCAAGGGAAGGGCGCTTATTTAACCGATGTTGATGGAAATTCCTATATTGATTACGTCGGATCTTGGGGACCTTTAATACTTGGCCATTGTCACCCTGCAGTAGTAAAAGCCGTTTCTGAAGCCTTAGAAATGGGTATGAGCTTTGGGGCACCTACTGAACTTGAAATTACACTGGCGGAAAAAGTAATTAGCCTAATGCCAAATATTGAAAAAGTGCGCATGGTTAGTTCGGGCACTGAGGCGACAATGACTGCCATACGTTTAGCTAGAGGCTATACTCAAAGAAATAAAATCATCAAGTTTAATGGTTGTTATCATGGTCATAATGATAGTTTGCTTGTTAAAGCAGGCTCTGGATTATTAACCTTAAGTTTACCTTCGTCACCTGGCATTCCAGAATCTATTGCAGAACATACTTTAACTGCTGAATTTAATGATATAGATACGGTAACGCAATTATTTGAGCAATATGGCCAAGACATCGCGGCTATTATTTTAGAGCCTATAGCGGGAAATATGGGCTTTATTTTACCTAAGCCTTCTTTCTTAAAAGATTTAGAAACTATTGCTAAACAATATGGTGCCTTACTTATTTTTGATGAGGTGATGACTGGTTTTAGAGTCGCTAAGGGTGGGGCGCAAGCACATTATCAAATTAAGCCTGATTTAACAACACTGGGAAAAATTATAGGTGGTGGTATGCCGGTCGGGGCTGTAGGTGGTAGGGCCGAAATTATGGATCATTTAGCACCTGTTGGAGCTATTTATCAAGCGGGTACCTTATCGGGCAATCCTTTAGCAATGGCTGCTGGAATTGCAACTTTAGCTGAATTAGATAAACCTGGATTTTATGAGTCGCTTAGTCAAAAGACAGCTAGTTTTATTAAGGGTTTAAAAGAAATTGCAGACAAATTAGCTATTCCATTCAATGCAGAATCCTTAGGTGGTATGTTTGGCTTTTGTTTTAGCGAGAAAGAGCATATTTATAATTATGCTGATGTTGCCGCTTCCGATGTGGATTTATTTAAATCCTTCTATCATGGAATGTTGAAAGAAGGTGTTTATTTTGCACCCTCCCTGTTTGAAGCTGGATTTATATCTTCTCCATTAACTGAAGAAGATATTTTAAAAACTCAGAAGGCTTTCGAGAAAGTCTTATCGATTTAAGGATAGATTGCAGAGGTAGACCAGTTATGTGTATTTTCCTGCTGCAGATTTAGACTATATCTATCTCTCTTTACAGGAGCAAAAATGTCAGCTGCGATATTTGATATGAACGATGCTAAAGCTACGATAGGATTGAGTGCTGCTGGAATAACTTCTGCTATTGATAAAGCTATGAGACCCAACATATTAAGAGCACAGGAGCCGCTTAGTGTAAATGATTCCATGGCTTCATCTTTGTCTTGGATTACAAGGTTATAGATTGCCTTGCCAAGCAAACATGCAGAAACTGCTAACAATACGAGCGCAGCTAAAAGGTTAAAAATAATATCAAGCAGCCAGTTTAACATAGGCAATACGATATTAGATAAATCAATAAAGAAGTCTTTCGCTGATGAATGAGGCGTTAATAATTGTATTTGGTTCTTTAACACTTTTGTTCTAGCTTTAGTATGGTAATACAAAAAAAGATTAGTATCTTCCTTTTCTTCCCTAGACTTATTCTGAGAGTGAATAGGATTTTTTGTAATCGCGAAGGTTGTTAATTCAAATTTTTTATTTCCGAAGAACTGGTTTGACATGGGCTTTCCTTTGTGCAAAAAAACGGCAATTATAGTTGGTTTTTTGCAATTAGTAAACTTTGGTTTAAGATGGGCTTGTGAACTAGAAGATAGTTGAATTCTTCTGGCTTTTTATGCATTTTCCCTTTCTAAAAAATGGGCAACCTGAGCGGCCATAAATTTTTCTTCATCCCCTTTAATAACAAATATTGGATAGCCCTTATTGGATATCGCGTAACAAGCGTTTTCATTTCGCCCAAGGTTTACTTCTTTGTCTAGATGCAAATTAAAATGTGATAGGTTTTGCAGCACTTTTTCTCGTATTAAACTGGCATTTTCACCAACGCCACCTGTGAAGATAAGCGCATCAAGCCTAGTTATTTGGCTAAGATAGGCGCCAATTATTTTTTGAATACTGTAAACGTAAATATTAATAGCTAGTGCGGCTTTTTTATCACCTTCTTCAACCTTAGCTAAAACCTGGCGCATGTCGTTATTATTTGCCATGCCAAGTAGACCGCTTTTTTTATTTAAAAGTTCATCTACTTCTTGGCTCGACATACCTTCTTTTTGTAAATAAATAACAATAGCAGGGTCAATATCGCCACAGCGAGTGCCCATGACAAGCCCTGCAAGTGGCGTCATGCCCATAGATGTATCATAAGAAAGACCCTTTTTTACAAGACAGGCACTAGCTCCATTACCAAGATGTAAACTAATTAGATTACATTCTTCAAAAGGTTTATTTAAATGAAGAGCAGCTTGTCTTGCGACATATTCATGGTTAATACCATGAAAGCCATATCGTTTAATTTGATAGCGGTTGGCTAACTCAAAATTTAAAGCATAATGGCTAGCATAAGGAGGAAGGCTGTGATGAAAGCCGCTATCAAAAATAGCTATTTGTACTGCATCCTTAAAATAAAGAAGGGCTGCTTTAATTCCTTCTGCATTAATAGGATTATGAATAGGAGCTAAATGCGCTAATTCTTCAATATCATGAAGAACTTTATCATCAATACGAGTAGGTAAATAATAATGTTCACCTCCATGTACAACTCGATGGCCAATACCCTCAATAGGATAATTCTTAAGTTCTTTATTCAATCTGTCTGCTAATTCTTTAAAGGCTTCTTTATGGTTTTTAAACACAGTCTTTTTAGTATCTTCTTGATGGCGCCAGCTGCTAATTTGTTCACCGATTCCTTCTATAATACCGCCTAATAAAAGCATCTCTTTATTGTCAACAATATGATAGGCCTTATATTTAATTGAAGAACTACCCGCATTAATAGTTAAAATATTAGGCATTTTAGGAACCTTCTGTTTGTATAACGGTGACAAGAATAGTATTAATAATATCCTCAGGAGTACAACCGCGGCTTAAATCATTAACAGGTTTATTTAAACCTAGTAAAACAGGGCCTACTGCTAAAGAGCCGGTTTCACGTTGCACGGCCTTATAGGTGTTATTACCTGTATTTAAATCAGGAAAAATAAGTACATTAGCATCGCCTGCTAATTTAGAGTTAGGTAGTTTTTTAAGAGCTACTTCCGGGTCAACTGCAGCGTCATATTGAATAGGCCCTTCAATTAAAAGGTTTGGGGCTTTCTTCTTTACAATAGCTGCTGCATCACGTACCTTTTCGACACTTAAACCCTTACCTGAAGCGCCTGAAGAATAAGATAAAAGAGCTACTCTCGGTTCTATTCCTAATTTCGTTGCGATATCAGACGCTTGAATAGCTATTTCAGCTAATGCCTCTTTATCTGGTTCAGGGTTTATAGCGCAATCGCCATAAATTAAAACCCGCGAAGGCATGCACATGATAAATACCGAAGAGACTAACTTAACATCCTTTTTAGTTTTAATGATTTCAAGGGCTGGTCTTACAGTATCCGCAGTAGTATGCATGGCACCTGAAACCATACCATCAGCATCACCAGCATAAACCATCATTGCAGCAAAATAATTAACATCGGTTACTCGTTCTAAAGCAATAGGCAAATTGACGTTTTTATGTTTCCTTAATTCAAAATAAGTTTCAGCATAGCTTTCTTTTTTAGGTGATTTTTCAATATCAATTATCTTTACATCTGGTAATTCTAAACCTAGACGCTTAGCCTGAGTTTGAATTTTATCAGGATTACCTAATAGCGTTATATTGACGATATTTTTCTTAAGCAAATAATCGGCTGCCATTAAAATTCGATTATCATTGCCTTCTGGCAGAACAATATGGCGATTTAATTTCTTAGCCTTAATCATTAAATCATGTAGAAAAATGGCTGGCGTTAATTGAGCCTTATGCGCTTTATCAGCGACAATTTTAACGATGAGCTCCGTAAGATAAGGCCTTATTGAGCTAAGCGCTTTTTTTATTTTCTCAGGATCTTCCAAACTTAAACTGTATTGTGCTGAAAAAAGTGTAGTGGCGGTTTCATAGGTTTTTAATTTAGTTAATAACACAGGAAAACTATGTTCAAGTCCCTCAATAATTTCTTTAATAATGGTATTAGGCTTTTTGCCTCCCGTTAGAACCAAACCTGCTATTTTAGGATAATTAGAGGATTGATCGGCTAAAAGGGCGCCTAAGAGAATATCAATTCTATCGTCAGGGGTAATGATAAGCATGCCATCTCTATCAAGTCTTGATTGCAGAAAATTACCCACTGTTTTGGCGGCAATGGTAAATTCTTTTACTGAGCGATTTAATTCGTTAGGGCTCAATAAAATTTGCGCCTTTAATTTATTAGCAACATCACGAACAGAGGGGTTAGCTAATTCTTCAAATTCGGGAATAATGGCTGTAAAGGGTAAGTTTTTAAATTGTTTATTTAGTGATGTTAAGGCGTCATTTTCATTAAAAGTCGCTCTGTTAATGATAACGCCTGCAATCTGGGTATGATTTTTTTTCGCTATTTCTAAGGCTGTTTTTAAGAGAGATTGGGTATGTGACAGCGTTCTATTTTTTGCGGATATAACCAAAATAACAGCGCAGTTAAGTTGATAGGCTAAATTTAAATTAAATTGATATTCGAAAAGGTCGTTGTCCGATTCAAAATCACTACCGTCAAAATAAGCAAAGCCTTCATCATTTTCATCTTCAGGTATAAATTCTAAAATTGATGATATAAGACCCTCAGGATCATTATGCATAAGCTCAATAGCTTCTTGTATCGGCATAATGGGTTTTAATTTAGCTTGAATTATATGCTCAACAAGATTGCGCTTAGTATCTTCTTCTTCCGCAAAAAGCTTATAGCAATTTAAATCAGGAAACTGTTCTTTTAAAAGGGATAAAAAACCAAGAGAAACAAAGGTCTTACCTGGTTTTTTTTCTATACCGGTTAAATATATTTTTTTATGCATAGCTAGCCCTCAATCTATACAATTAAAGTATATACCCCTAATCTTTCAAAATGCTATGTTTTGAAAAAAACCATTTGTCATCAACTATGTTGAACTTATTGAGATTGGCGCTGCATTCAATCAGATTCTTCACTACATTCAGAATGACAGTGCACTTGTCATCCTGAAAAATGCGAAGCTTTTGAAGGATCTTATTGAATGCGAAGTGAAAGATTATGGTAAGTTAGCCTCCATTAAATACTCGCTTTTGACGTTGCTAGGGTAGGGGATAACCTAAATTTATGTTTCTATACTTTGGATTCTTATTTCTTTAATTTTTTGCAAATGAAATAATTTTTAACTATAATTTCAATTGAAATTAGGGGTGAAAATGAAAACATCTAATAATGTCCATTTACAAGAAGAGAAAGTTTTAACCAAAGCTTTATCTAATATGTCAAAATTCTATTCTTTAACGGGAAAAGATCTAAGTCAAATCATTGGATTGAGTGAGTCTACAATTACCAGGCTTGGCCAGGATAAAAAATTAATTTCTCCCCATACAAAAGAGGGGGAAATAGTCTTATTGCTATTAAGGATATATAGAAGTTTAAATGCCATTGTGGGTAATAACCATGAAAAAGCTAAATTATGGCTTAA
>JAIUOG010000075.1 GCA_020161725.1 Pseudomonadota bacterium | reverse complement strand
ATAGTTAACAAGTTCTTTAATTTCTTCCTCATAACGAACATCTGCGAGAACAAAATCAACCTCGGCTCCTAATGTTCGTAGTTCTCTTGCTAAAGATTGCCCTTCTTCTTCCCTGCGACCAGAAATAATAAGATGTGCCCCTTCTTCAGCAAAAGCCACAGCTGTTGCCCTCCCTATACCAGCAAGAGCACCAGTGATAAGAACAACTTGCTTTTTCATATCTTGTTCCTTACTAAAAGAATTATTTAACCTTGCTGTTATGTTCCAGTTTATCACTGATTATCTTGATAAAATGTTCTATGTGATCGTTAAGTTGTTTATGAACTGACTGCCCCATATCATTGAAAAGCCAGATCAGATACTGGCGAGAAAGGGTATTATTTTCCACTGGTTTGTCTTTTATATATTGCTTAACTTGGTTGCATAATAATTCTTGTTGATAAGATTCAGAAATAATCTCAGCAGTTAATACTTGTGAATAGTAGTTTGTTACCCATTCATTATCGCTTACTGATTTCAAATAAATACGTGCTTTACGTAAATTTTTGGTCACATCATTGTTCCAATTGGCAACAGCCTTGCAAGCCTTGGTGAATTCATCATGAGATATTTCTTTTACACCATAGCCAAGCCAGTAAGAAAACAATGCCAGGTTAACATTAGCCGAATGAGTATCCTGAAAAACATGGCATGCCTCCTGAATATTCTGATCATCATAGATGGATAAAGAAAAATGCCAGAATGGATTTTCTGGAGGTGAAACAGGTTTGTTATTAAACATAAAAGATCCTTCTTAATAATTGAATATTTTTATTTACATAATGAGTTGAATTACTTTCCTTAATCAATCAGTAGTGGCCAGAATGAATCAGTTTTGCTAGGTTACGCTGGATAATCGCATAATCTACCGCATTTTTTCCACGATGACCGCACTTGCCTGTACCCAAAACCTCCCACGCCTGTTCGCGAGTTACAGAGGGCACAATGCCAAAAATAACTGGGATGTCGTATTCTTTGGAAATGTCGTGGCATTCCTGAACCATTTGTGCTGGCGCCCAATCAAAATGCCCTGCCTCATCTAATGAAATAGCACCTAAAGTAATCATTGCTTCATAACGCTTCGTCTCTGCTAGTAATCTGGCAATATAGGGTATTTCAAATACACCAGGAACTTCCGTCCAACAAACATCTTCATCCTTAAAACCACGAGCTGATAATTGAAGTTTTGCCCCACGTATTAGTTCTTCACTCACATCTGTTCTAAAAAAGGTGCTTGCTACAATAGCAATTGGAAATGATTCAATAACTTGCTCTGGCTCACTATATTTAAAAGTCTTGTACATTTTTAACCTCACAGTTTATTAGTATAAATTTAGTTATGAATGTAAAAATTTTAGTACTTTATATTAAAATTCCAGATAACCTATTAATAAACATAGTCTATCTATAATATAAATACAAAACTATTCTTTATTGCGACAAAGGTGTATACCAGTGAGCATTCAAAATGCAATGTTTTGAAGAAAACATATAGGCGATACAACCTAGATGAAGCTTGGTTTCACCTGGGTTAGCATCCTTGAATTACTGCTCTTTGAACCTCCATCCAGGCCGCATTAAATACTCGCTTTTCGAAGTTGTTTGGGTATAATTATTTTTCTTAAGCGACAAACAAGGGATGCATAATGATCGCAAAAACACCACTTCATGACATACATTTGTCACTTAAAGCTAAAATGGTTGATTTTCATGGTTGGGATATGCCGCTCAACTATGGTTCCCAGTTGGAAGAACATCAAATAGTTAGGAAGGATGCTGGCGTTTTCGATGTGTCTCATATGACGATAGTAGATATTCTAGGCGCTGGTGGGCGCCAATTTTTACGCAAGCTTTTAGCCAATGATGTTGATCAACTAGCTCATACAGGGCGAGCTCTTTATAGCTGCATGTGTAACGAACGCGGTGGTATTCTTGATGATCTGATTGTCTACCTAAGAGCCTCTGATAATTATCGAATTATTCTTAATTCAGCAACACGTGAAAAGGATTTAGAATGGATAAGAGCGAAAAGTGAAGGCTTTGCTGTAGGCCTACAAGAACGTACCGATTTAGCAATGATTGCGGTACAGGGGCCTAAAGCGATTGAAAAATGTCTGTCCGTTCTAAAAGCCGCTGAAATTGATGCCGTATCAACACTGACACCCTTTGAATGCGTGGACGTAGATGATTGGTTCTTTGCTAGAACAGGGTATACCGGTGAAGATGGTTTAGAAATTGTTGTACCTAAAAAAGAAATCGTCACCTTTTGGAATGATTTATTAAAAACTGGCATTAAGCCCTGCGGTTTAGCAGCAAGAGATACCTTACGCCTTGAGGCAGGTATGCTGCTTTATGGGCAAGACATGGATGAAACAACAACGCCTTTAGAATCAGGCCTAGAATGGACCGTTAAACTCGACTCACAAGATAGGGATTTTATAGGCTCAGGCGCTCTTTTATCACAGAAAAGACAAGGTGTTTCGCGTAAGTTAGTAGGGCTTGTCCTTGAGGATAAAGGCATCATGCGCGAGGGTCAAACGGTGATAGTAAATGGCCAAAACAAAGGAATTATTACGAGCGGGACTTATTCTCCAACACTTGCAAAATCAATTGCCTTAGCCAGAGTCCCCGTTGAGACTAAGGGGAATGTATTTATCAATATTCGCGACAAACAAGTACTAGCACGTGTCACCAAACCACGTTTTGTCAAAAATGGGCACTCACTAGTTGATTAAAATTACTATAATTTAGGGATATAAAATGACAGATTTAAAATTTACTAAAACACATGAATGGTTAAAAGTTGAAAACGACGAGATGCTTATTGGTATTACAGAGCATGCCCAAGAATTATTAGGTGATATGGTTTTTGTCGAATTGCCTGAAATTGGTGATGAAGTCAAAGCCAAAGATGAACTCGGTGTTGTTGAATCAGTTAAAGCAGCCTCTGATTTTTATGCCCCTATTAGCGGCGTTGTAACTGAAGTTAACCAAGCAGTAAATGATAATCCTGCCCTTGTTAACTCAGATCCTTATGGTGCTGGTTGGTTAGTTAAAATAAAAGCCTCCAATCCTTTAGAATTAGACGAATTACTCTCTGAACAACAATATAAAAATGAAATTAAGGACCATTAATAATGCCTTATATCCCACATACTGATGAAGATAAAAAAGCCATGCTAGAAAGCATTGGCCTTGTAAAAACAGAGGAATTATTTAGCGAAATTCCAGCTAATTTAAAACATGATGATTTAAAAAATGTGCCTGCTGGTCTTAGTGAAATGGAGATGCTAAAAAAAGCAAAAGAACTAGCAACTCATAATCATAATGGCCTTTGTTTTCTAGGTGCCGGCAGCTACGACCATCATATTCCTGCAGCGGTTTGGGATCTTGCCTCAAGAGGTGAATTTTTAACAGCCTATACACCCTATCAAGCTGAAGCAAGTCAAGGTACTTTGCAATTACTCTACGAATATCAAACGATGATTGCAGAATTAACTGGCCTCGATGTTGCTAATGCCTCGATGTATGATGGCGCAACCGCACTTGCCGAAGCCGTACTCATGGCTGTTCGTCTCAATAAGGCCTCTAAAGCAAATCGTGTGCTTATCGCAGGCACTATACATCCTCTCTATAGAGAAGCCTTAGAAACCATTGTAAGAACACAGCATATTGAGCTTATCACCCTGCCCTTTGATGAAAAATCAGGTATTACTCCTTTAGATGCAGTCAAAAAATATACTGGTACCGATGTAACTGCTTTAGCGATTGCTCAACCTAATTTTTTTGGTTGTTTAGAAGAGGTCGATGCGCTAACTGATTGGGCTGCTGAAAATAATACAATTAGCATTGCCTCCGTTAATCCTGTTTCTTTGGCCTTACTTAAGCCACCAGGGCAATGGGGTAAAGAGGGCGTTGATATTGCTTGTGGTGAAGGTCAACCCTTAGGCTCTCCGATAGCATCAGGTGGCCCTTATTTTGGCTTTTTTAGCACTAAGATGAAACATGTACGCCAACTCCCTGGTCGTCTTATTGGTCGTACTGTCGATATGGATGGAAAAACGGGCTTTAGCCTTACTTTACAAGCAAGAGAGCAACATATAAGGCGCGGTAAAGCAACCTCTAATATCTGTACTAACCAAGGCTTATTAGTGACAGCCGCAGCGATACATATGAGTCTTTTAGGTGCTGAAGGGCTTTTAGCAGTAGCAAAACAATCTCATCATAATACGGAAAAACTTGTATCGCTTTTAACAGAAATAGACGGTGTTGAAAAAGTATTTTCGAGCCACTCGTTCCATGAAACCTTACTCAGATTCAATCAACCCGTTGACGATATCTTAGAAAAATTAAGTCAAAAGGGCATTATTGGCGGCTATTCAACAATAAAACATTATCCGCAACTCGGTAATGCGATCTTAGTCTGCGCTACCGAAAAGTACGCTGATAATGAGATTAAGCAATATGAAAATGCCTTAAAGCAAATTATGTCAAAGCGAGGTTCATGATGTTTATTGTACGCTTAAGCTATAAAACACCGATTAGTGAAGTAGATAAATATTTACAAGCCCATCGTGAATTTCTTGATTATCATTATAAACAGGGTCTTTTCCTTTTATCTGGTCCAACAGTTCCTCGTACAGGCGGAATCTTAGTAGCAACTGGCACAGACAAAGCCCATTTGGAAGAAATTTTAAAAGAAGATCCCTATTATCTTGCTGAAATTGCAGACTATGAAATCATTCCTTTCACGCCCGTTAAACATTGTGACGAACTTAAAGACTGCATCCAAAAAACGGAGGGCAAACTATGTTAATTTATGAACTTTCAGCTGAAGGAAGAAAGGCAAGCGCACAATTTTCTGAAACGCAAACTGAAACTAAAATACCTAGCCAATTTTTAAGACAGAAGCCGCCTCGATTGCCCGCTTGCTCTGAACTACAAGTGGTTCGCCATTTTACGAGACTTTCGCAAAAGAATTTTGCTATTGATACAAATTTTTATCCCCTAGGCTCATGCACAATGAAATACAACCCGAGGGGTGTCCATAAAGCAGCTTCCTTAGCTGGATTTCAAGAGCGCCATCCTTTAGCACCTGAATCAGCTAGCCAAGGTTTCTTGCAAGCCATGTATGAACTGCAAAATTATATCGCTGAAATAACCGGTATGAGTGCTGTTTCTCTTACTCCCATGGCAGGTTCGCAAGGCGAATTTGCAGGTGTTGCAATGATAAAGGCTTATCATCAATCTAGAGGTGATAGCTTACGGGATGAAATACTGATTCCTGATGCAGCTCACGGCACTAACCCTGCTTCCGCGGTCATGTGCGGCTTCAAAGTCATTGAAATTGCCACGGCCAAAGATGGTGACATTGATATTGACGAATTAAAGCAAAAAGTAGGGCCAAAAACCGCAGCAATTATGTTAACTAACCCATCAACCTTAGGTCTTTTCATGAGGCAAATTAAGGAAATTGCCGAAATTGTGCACCAGGCTGGTGGTTTACTTTATTATGATGGCGCAAACCTCAATGCAATTTTAGGTCGTGTACGTCCGGGGGATATGGGCTTTGATGTTATGCATTTAAATTTACATAAAACCTTTGCAACGCCACATGGCGGCGGCGGCCCTGGTGCAGGTCCTGTTGCTGTTAATAAGCGCTTATTACCTTATTTACCCTTACCTACAGTGGTAAAGGAAGAAAACCATTACCGTTTTGCTACTAAAAATGATTTTCCTCAAAGTATTGGTAGACTTTCCACTTTTATGGGAAATGCGGGTATCTTATTACGAGCTTATTTCTACATTTTAGTTTTGGGTAAAGAAGGTTTATTAAGAGTTTCCGAATTTGCAACTCTAAATGCCAATTATTTATTATCCGAACTTAAAAAAGCAGGCTTCACACCAGCCTATCCTGAAAGATTAGCAACACATGAGTTTGTTTTGACTCTAAATCCTGAAAAGAAAGCCTTTGATATTAGCGCTATGGATTTAGCTAAACGCTTATTGGATTATGGTTTTCATGCCCCCACCACCTATTTCCCACTCTTAGTTCCTGAATGCTTACTTATTGAGCCAACAGAAACTGAAACGAAAGAAGAGTTAGATGGATTTGTGAGTGCTATGCAAGCCATTCGCCATGAAGCAGAAAAAAATCCTACTCTGCTAAAAGAAGCACCTGTTTCTTTACCTGTGAGACGCCTTGATGATGTAAAAGCGGCTAGAGAGTTGGATTTAAACTATTTTAGACATCAAGGAGAGTAGTCTTTGCTGCTTAACTGGGTGCAGGTCTAAAAAGACCGCACCCAGGTATTCTTTAACTAAAATTCGCAGTGTAATTCAAGAAGATCCTTCGTTTCACTCAGGATTGACAGGTATGCTGTTCTGAGCACAGCGAAGAATCTTCTTGAATGCAGCGCCTTATCTATATAAATTCAACATACTTGATGACGGCAAGGTATATTGAGCCTAAGTAATCCTCTTTTTTAAGCACAATTAGAAGCACTGATGATACATTTTCTTTTTTACAAACGTGTAAAGAAATTTACAAAAAACACTATGCTATTGAAAGAAAATAAGTTATAACAGTCATACTCTTATAAAGGATTAAAGAGTATTTATTATAAGTTGAATTTTAGCAGTGACGAAGTTAGTCGACTTTAAACATGATTATTTTTTTCATGGAGTGAAAAAATGAATAGTAAAGTGTTTTCGCAACGATTTAACAGGGAGTTATCACAGCTTGGCTTTCCAGATGATATAACGGAAAAAACCAAAGCCGTTGTAAAAGTGTTTGATGTAACCCGCCATTTGGCTAATGGTATGCTTTTTGGCCATATCCTTCCTTCAGATAATGAACTTGATCGCATCGCAGAAGTTTTAGAAGTTTGCCCGCATTGGTTGTGTGGTAAAACCGATCGTAAAAAAGCTTATTCTGCCAAAGAAGTTGAAGAGGCATAGTCATCTCCTGATTCAATGTCCAAGGGCATGGAATCAGGGCAAAAGCGCGAGTGCAGTAAAAAATTACATTTACAATTTTTTTCAGAACAATCAGGTTGTAAAGCAGCCTTATATCGCTTTGCCTTGATACCTTTTTTGTGTGATTGCTCACCTCGCAAGAGGCGGTTTGAAAAAATCCTTTAGCTCTTCATTCAATTCTTTTGGTTGTCCTTTACAGCTAAAACATAACCCGCGTCTTTGCTTATGATTTTTTTGCAATTTTTTAGCGCACTCACGCTTTTGCCCTAGGCATGGAATCTAACAATAGAATAAAAATAAGATTTCCTTTATAATTATCAATCATCTCTATTAAGGTCACAAAACCCCATGGAATGCCTAAGTTATTGCATTGCCAGTACGATTGATTTAACTCGTCTAGATTCTTATATTAAAACTTCACTCCCTGGCTATCATTCTCTAAAATCACGTGATGTATTAAAACTTGCTCGTAATGATACTCATCATTCCCTTATTTATATTTTTAAAAATGGCACTATTGTATCCTGGGGAATTAAACGCCACCACATTTCAAATTATTTGGATATTATTAAACCCTTTGCAGGTAAATTAATTCCTTTTAGGGTGAGAGATGAATTCAGCTATAAATTAGGCGATAAAACATCGATTGGTCCTCATGGCTTCTTTGACGTTGATTGCTTAGTGATGGATGAAGATAGCGAAGAATTAAAGCTCAGTTTTTCCTATGGTTTTTCACAATCAGTCAAATTACAGTACTTTGAAACCATTATTGAAGCCTTGATTGATAAATATAATCCCCTTATTCAGCATTTGTCTAACCGCGGTGAAATGCCCATTAGCCGCAACCAAATTAGACGTATTATTGGCGAAATTCTAGGCGCTAAGAGCGAGATGAACCTTATTTCTAACTTCCTTTATCATCCTAAATATTTCTGGCAGCATCCAAACTTGGAAGAATATTATACGATGATGGAACGTTACTTACATATCCAACGCCGTGTTAATGCTATCAACCACCGCCTTGATACCTTAAATGAAATTTTTGATATGTTTAATGGCTACTTAGAAACCCGTCATGCGCATATTTTAGAAATTATCATTATCGGTCTGATTGGTGTTGAAATTATTTTTGAAGGCTTAAATTTTCTTTTTAAATAGATTTAACCTACACTTTATTTAAAATATCTGAAGGAAAAATATGAGATATCTTATCATTATACTTCTTCTCCTTTCAGCCCCCATACAAGCAAAAACATCTGCGACAGAAGATCCTTTTGCTATTATATTAAGCACACTTAGCGACTGCTATGAAAAAGCAGAGGTTATTGACCCAAACATAGCAAAATGCTGCCTTAAAAAAATGCAAAAACACCCCAATCCTGATGGGTATAGAGTCAATATTGCATACGATAGCTTCGATAGAAAAAAACCAATTAACGTCACATTAACTATTTTTAATAAATACGGCGAAATATTTATCTGTAAAGGTCTAGCGCAACAAAGAATTGTGTTTGAAGAATGCGTTGCCGAGAAAAAAGATAAGATGTCAAAAGAGCAGGAAATATCAATTATCCCACCTTAAAATTTTTAACCAGGCTTTGAAAAATCAATTTGATATTGTTCTTTGCAATAAAAAATGTCTCCATTAAAAACACGCCAATCGACGGTACAATTTTGATTGTCAGTATCAATCACATAATAGCTATTAAGCTCATCGCGAGTACGCGTACACAGAAGCGAGCCTGCATGTAATACTAAACAGGGCTTACCATCATTTTTTGTCAAGAAACTTAATTTTGCGTAATGCAAATGACCAGTACAAACAATATGAACCGCACTATCTTTTAAATACTTTAAAAACTGTTGTTCATTTTTCAGGGGCTTATGTAAACCCTCGATGCAGTCAAAATTATGATGAAAAAAAAGAACATTGAGCTTGCCTTGCTGTTCTTCAAAATAAGACTTTATCTTTAACAGATTTTTGGATGACAATTTTCCATCTTTCACTTGCAAAGGGTTAACACTATTAATCCCTAAAATTGCCATTGTTTCATTATTAAAATGATGTGAATAATAATTACCAATATAACGCTCATAATTTTTAAAAGGTTTAAATAAGCGCCTAATTAGATGATATAAAGGGATATCATGGTTACCAGGGACGATAAGAATGGGGGCTGGTAGTGCATCTAGAAAAAGCTTCAAATCGGCAAATTGACTTTTTTCTGCCCGATGGGTTAGATCACCGGAAATAATAAAAAGCGCTGGTTTAAGTTGTTTAATATCGATTAGAAATTGTTTGGCAATATGCTCATGGTTAAGACCAAAATGCAAATCGGAGATATGCACTATTTTCATTTTAAACCAGTAATTTTAAAGCGCTAGCTAAGCTTTTATAAATGAGCGGGGTTTGACAGACCATCGTATCTCCATCCAATGAAATAGTTATTTTATCTTTATTTAAAACCTCAATCCTAAGGCTAGCATCGGATTCAAATAGAGTAAAATGACTTTGTTTAGTAAACAGATGATTAAAAATCTTTCTTAACCTAAAATGCCCTTCTTTTAAAAAATAAACACCTAGCTTTCCCTGCCGAAAACTTTCTCTAGCAATAGTAGTCGGAAATTGAAAGGTATAAAGGTTATTGCTAATCATCAAAAAAGCCGTTTTAAGCTCTTTATCGATATTTTTAGCTTTAATTCTTAAAGAAAAAATATCATGTTTTTGTAGAGTCTCTATTAAACCAGGGATATAACTTAGCCATTTATTATAAAACTTCGAAAAATAATCTCTTTTCTTAGCAAATTTAGGATAAAAACCAAGAGAGGAGTTATTGATAAAAACATGCCCATTTACTTCAGCCAAATCAATTTTAATATGATTACCCTTTTTTAAAGCCTCCACTAAATTTTGGCAATCCTTAGGTAAATTTAATTCTTTGGCAAAATGATTCATGGTGCCTAAGGGTAAAATAGCCAAAGTTATTGAAGAATTTGCGCAATATTGAGCTGCTGTGCGTATAGAGCCGTCACCGCCGCCAATTAAAATTAAAGAATATTGTTTAATAGCTTTGGCGATTGTTTTGTCTAAATCGATGGCTTTAACTGAATAATAATCATATTGAATCTCTTGCCTATCAAAGGCATCAAGATAAGCTTTCACCTTGACCGCATTTTTTGCTTGTTGATTTACAATAAGGGCTATCTTATCCATCATTATCTCAACGTTAAAATTAAATCATAACCATTCTGCTAGATTATGTAACCCCCTTGAACCTTGTTATTTCTTTGTGTAGTATAATTTTTTGCCTACCATACATGTCTATGAATACTCTTAAAGCCCGTTTTTTGAGTAATACAACATTCAAAACAGAAGTACTTGCTGGATTAACTTCCTTTTTAACAATGGCTTATATTGCCTTTGTAAATCCTAATATTTTACAAGAAACCGGAATGAATCCAGGCTCTGTCTTTACAGCCACCTGCCTTGTTACTGCTGTTGCCTGTATATTGACAGGTCTAGTTGCCAATACCCCCATTGGTATTGCACCTGGAATGGCCTTAAATATTTATTTTTCTTACAGCGTTGTCCAAGGAATGGGTATTGATTGGCAACATGCTTTGGCTATGGTTTTTATCTCAGGCAGCCTTTTTTTCGTCTTAAGTCTTA
Source organism: Pseudomonadota bacterium (assembly GCA_020161725.1). Lineage (GTDB taxonomy): Bacteria > Pseudomonadota > Gammaproteobacteria > Legionellales > Legionellaceae > Tatlockia. The sequence goes on along the minus strand of JAIUOG010000075.1, from coordinate 1,241 downwards.
CAAGGTTAAGAAGGCTTCTTATTGAGGCGATTCCTCATAATTTACAAATTGCTATTTTAATTGGGATAAGCGTACTGATTGCCTTAATTGCCTTACAAACAAATAAAATTATTGTTAGCAATGACCACAACATGATGCATCTTGGCTCTTTGCACCGCCCTGAAACAGGGCTTTTTATGTTTGGATTTTTACTCATTTTAGCTTTAGATTATTACGCCATACCCGCTGCAATTATCATTGGTATTCTTACTGTTAGTTTATTAAGTCTTTTTTTAGGTTTAACCTCTTGGCAAGGCATTTGTGGCCTTCCTCCTTCGATAAGCCCTACCTTTTTAGCCTTAGATTTTTCTGGTTTAAATACAATTACCGCAATTAAGGCTATTTTCACTTTTTTTCTCATTGCTGTTTTTGATGCTACAGGAACACTTATTGGTCTTTTAAGTCAGGCTTTATTTAAAAAACAAAACGATTACCATCAAAGACTCAGCAAAAGTTTAACCGTGGATGCCGTTGCATCTTCCTTAGCAGGCCTTTTAGGTTCTGCAAGCACCTCCCCCTATATTGAATCAGCTGCTGGCATCCAAGCTGGAGGTCGTACAGGTTTAACCGCCTTGGTGATAGGTCTAGGTTTTTTAGTGATGCTATTTTTCTTTCCTTTAGCACAGATGATTCCCAACTATGCGGTGGGCCCTGCACTTTTATACGTAGCCTGCTGTATGATGAAGCATCTAAATGAATTGCAATTAAAAGATATCACAGAAACTGCCCCAGCCATGGTAACGATTATGATGATTCCCTTTACCTCATCTATTGCCGACGGCATAGGAGGAGGGGTTATTCTTTACACCCTTTTAAAATTATTGACCAAACAAAAGGTAAATCCTTTGCTCATAAGTTTAAGTCTTTTATTTATTCTTTTTTTCCTGATTTCTTAAATTAATCCTCTATAATTAAGAGGATTGCATAAAAACTGGAGCTCATAATGGCTAGGAATAAAAAGGACAATCAAAATGAAGGTATTGGTATCATCACGATTATAGCCGTTGTAATTTTAGCAATATTGGCTATTTATTTTTTCTGGGGACATAGTGAAAGAAGTATTGAAGGTCGAACTATTGCAACTGTTCCTACTGAAGCACCTAACCCCATAGATACTGAGCAACCTATCAACAATCAGAAGACAGAAGGTAGTTCAATTAATAATGCACCCTAATTATACTCTTGTTGCAAATGCCTCTTTA
>JAIUOG010000074.1 GCA_020161725.1 Pseudomonadota bacterium | reverse complement strand
CGCCAAGTTGTTTTAAGCGGCGATTCAATTACTAGTGCTGTGTCTAGCTTTGATCAACAATCTGCTACACCTTCTGTGCAAATCCAGTTAGGTGGTGGAGGAGAAAGTCTATTTACCAAAGCGACTAGAGAAAATATTGGTAAAAGAATGGCAATTGTTTATGTGGAAACCAAAGCAGATAGCCAAGTCGTTAATGGAGTTGAAAAGCGTAAAACACATCGTGAAGAGCGAGTGATTTCAGCGCCTGTAATTCAAAATGCATTGGGCAACAATTTCCAAATCACGGGTCTAAGTGATAGCAAAGAAGCGTCTAACCTAGCTTTATTATTACGTGCAGGCGCTTTACCTACTGTGATTTATCCTGTGGAAGAGCGCACAGTGGGGCCTTCTTTAGGTAAGGAAAATATTCATCGTGGAATGGTTTCTTTGGCTGTTGGTATGGGGTTGATTCTCGTATTAATGCTTATCTACTACCATTTCTTTGGTTTAGTAGCCAATATCGCTTTATTTTTAAATGTTATTTTATTGGCCGCTTTAATGTCCATTATTGGGGCAACCTTAACGCTTCCTGGTATTGCTGGTTTTGTCTTAACAGTAGGTATGGCAGTCGATGCCAATGTTTTAATTTATGAGCGAATACGTGAAGAATTAAGACAAGGTATGTCACCTCAGGCAGCAGTTTATGCAGGCTATGATAGAGCCTTTTCAACTATTATCGATGCAAACTTAACGACGCTAATTGTAGGTATTATCCTTTTTGCAATAGGGACTGGGCCTGTGCGTGGTTTTGCTATTATTCTTTGTTTAGGCCTAGTTACTTCCATGGTTACTTCGATTACTTATACAAGAGCAATCGTGAATTGGTATTATGGTGGCCGTAACGTTAAAAAATTATCAATTGGTATTTAAGGGCAGAAACGATGGAATTTTTTAATCCAAATTCAAAAATAGATTTTATGGGTGCTCGCAAATGGACAGCTGTCTTATCTATACTCATTTTTGTCCTATCCATTGGGGCTTTATGCGTAAATGGTCTAAAATGGGGTCTCGATTTTACTGGTGGTACGCAAATCGAAGTTAGTTTTCCGAACGCAGCTAATTTAGAAAAAATTCGAGATGATTTATATAAGGCGGGTTTTAAAGAAGCTCAGGTAATTAGTTATGGTACCTCTAGAGATGTACTTATCTCTATTGCACCAAGAACAGATATAGAACAATCGGATTTAGTAAATAAAGTAATGGAGCAGTTGCCGGGTGCCATTAAACAACGAGTTGATTTTGTTGGACCTCAAGTAGGGCAGGAGTTAGCTACTAAAGGTGCTTTAGCTATTATTGTGTCTTTATTGGCAACGATGTTATATATTGCAATGCGATTCGAATACCGTTTAGCAGTAAGTTCGGCTGTAGCTTTAATTCATGATCCTATATTAATCTTAGGTGTTTTCGCCTTTTTTGGGGTGGAGTTTGATTTAAAGGCCTTAGCCGGTTTGCTTGCGGTAATAGGTTATTCCCTAAATGATACGATTGTTGTTTTTGATAGAGTTAGAGAGAATTTTGTTAAAATTAGACGTTCCTCTCCTTTAGAAATTATGAATATTTCAATTAACCAAACTCTTTCTAGAACAATTATGACATCAGTTTTAACCTTGTTTGTTGTGGTTGCTTTATTTGTTTATGGCGGTGAAACTATTCATGGTTTTGCTTTAGCCTTAATTATTGGTATTATCGTTGGAACTTATTCATCGATATATGTAGCTGGAGCTTTAGCCGTAGTTATGGGGTTAGATAAGAAAGATTTTATGCCTTCACAACGTAAAGTTTTGGATGATAGGCCCTAAAGTCTGGGATTAAAAAACGGAATTAATTAAGTCTACAGAAAGTTACAACTCCCCTTATAAAATGTTAATAGCAGATTAATTAAAAGTAGATTGATCTGCTATTCGATTACATTTCTTGCTCTTGATATTTATAGTTCTTAACTGAAATGTTTATTTAAGAAGAGAATATAATTGAAAAAATCGTTAGTTAAAACTTTAAAAGCGTTTGAAAAATATATTGAAGGCGGAAGTGTTGCCGAATTGCTTCTGCACATGCAAAATTATGATAATTTGGATAGGCTAAACCGACATTTTCGCAAACCCTATATTACCTCTGAAGAGAATGCTGTCCTTACCGAAGAGGAAAAGAAATTATTACAAACCTTAAAAGATCTCTTACATAAGTTAAATATTGATGATACTGAATTTCCCTTCAAAGATAATATCTATGATTTTTTAGCAGCAATTTCTAGAGAAGGTCATCAACAGACTGCCTTTATACTCAATTTAATAAATGAAAAGGACTTTTTTAATAAAATCAAAATAACCTTTCTAGGTGGTGGAGCAATAACAACCTTAGTATTTGGATTTATTTATTTAGTTGCTTTTGAGGAAATTTTAGGCATTGTTTTATCCTTGCAGGCCTCTTTGTTATTAATTCCCTTTTTAGGTTTGATTTTTACCTCAATTGCAGCCTTATATCAGTTTATTGAAAATCAATCTGATGCAACTCTAAGTGCATATACTAAGAAAAAAAATAATATTTTTTTAGGTATTAACGCCTTAGTTGGAATTTTAGGTTATTTATTAATTCTTTTTTCTGCATCAACTTTTTTTATAACTACAAGCCTTTTAATTTTGGGAGCTTTGATTAATGTAGTAAAAGATATTTTTGATTTGATTAATTACGATAAAATTTATTATTCAGGAAGCATTGATTTATCAGAAGAGAAAGACCCCTTAATACACAAAGCTTTTTATCGAAGTCAATTTAATTATGAGAAAAAGCGTAATGATATAATCATTGGTTTAGCAGCTTCTTTACTATTAATGTCTATTGTAATCCTTTGGTGCTGCTTACCTGTAGGTATCTACACAACAGTATCTATTATGACTTTGAAGGGTCTTGTTTACTTAAGCAAAATGATTTTTCAAAAATTAAATGAAATAAATGAACGTAACCGATTACAAGAAAAGTTATCAGAGGTTGATTCAAATAAAGCGCTTATAAGATGTTCACAAGATAGTAATCTATCTGAAATTCCATCTATAAAAGTAGATAAAGACCCTGAGCCTTCTATAGTTTTTAATAATACTGATTCACAATTACTTAAAACGCCTACCAAACCTAAAAGAGAGTTATATCGAACAACGACTATTAAATATGGTATGGGTATTAAGTTTACTCCCCAAAAGCCAAATACTGAAAATAATACGGAAGAGAAAAGTGACAATACTCAAGATGAGCATCCAGAAGAACCTAAAACAGCAGACAGTTTGCCGCTTGATTCTAGAAGCTTTAGTGCCGTTTTCAATAAAAGATTTTCCCTATTTGCTCCTAAAAATCCAATGGGCAATGATCCAGACCTAGACTCACCTATAACTCCAATCTCAACCCCAGCTCCAACTGGCGGTCGCTAAATTAATTATTTTTTCTTGTTTTAAACAGGGCTCTTTATTCTTTTCATTGGCGGCAATAAACCTTATCTGCATTATTTTTTTATGATTTTGGGCGTTAAATAAGTAAATAAACCAGTGTTCAGTTGAAGTTAATTTGGCATTACTAAAAGTCTTTAAACATGGATAAACACCTAATCTTTTAATTAAATAATAACTATCAGAGCTAAGTTTGCAAAAAGTTTTAATCAATTTTTCGTCGATATTTTCAACTATACATTGTTTATTTAATGGCTTATTAATTAGTTGATTTAATTTTCTTTCAAGTTCGTAAAAGTCCTTATCCTTTGTTAGATTTGTATTAAAGGCTTTTTGAAATAGTAAAATATTTTCCATTTCAGTTAAAACAATGAGAGCTAAAATCGCAAGAATAGTAAGGGTTATAATTAAAACCATTCCTTGTTGTTTTTTTAAGTTTTTCATTGAGGTGTTCTAACTAAGGTTGTAAATGAAAGTGGGGTGCTATTTTTTGATTGAAGACTAATTTCTATTGCAGTTCTATTAGTTTTTTTTATCATTTTAGCTTTAACGTTTTTTATATTTTTTGATAATTCTTCTGCCTTATCTAATTTATAAAATAAGGCTTTTTCATGAAATTTATTCTTTTGTATAAAATAATTTTCTTCTAGCCAGTGCGCTAGATAAAATGGTTTATCAAAGTTAAATCGCAGCGGTTTTTTTAAAATAATCATAAGACCTTCTGATGCTTTTTGTATCTGTCCAATTTGATGAATTTCTGCTTGATAACAATCAACCAAAATTAGAGGTCTTTCTGGTTTAAGTACAAATTTCTTATTTTTAATTAAAATTTTATTTTGATTTTCAATGCGTTCTACTTCTATAAAATTAGAATCCATATGTTGAATAATAAGTCTTCCAGTTTGGATTTCTACCGCTTTTAAGTTTTCTTTTCCAGTACGGCTATCATATGAGTTTAAGGTTTCAATGCCTAAGCAGGCAGTATAACCGGCATTTCTAATACTTCTTTTCATGAGATGTTCAGCTAAAGACAGATCGAGGCGCTCCTCCAATAAATTCATTATTTTTTTAAATTGGAATTTATTAAACCAAAGTTCTTCACTAACTAAGCTAAGTAATAGACTTGTAATAAAAAGGGCAATGATTAATTCCATGAGACTAAATCCCTTCATTTTCATAAACGATGAAGCCTTCTTGTAATGTTGTAAACTTGCGGGGCGATACTTGATTGTAGAAAAACATCTTGATTGGTTATTTGGGCTTTAAATTTGAGCGACTTTTTCCCTTTTTTAAAAGGTAAATGAGCTAAAAAAAGTTCGCTATTATTGTTAATTAAAAGAGAGGCTTCTTGTTTTAAAAGATTCGAATTTAAAAGCTTTATTAATAAAAATTTTTGTTCCAATAGAGCGATAGCAACAAGACTAATGATTAATAGTGAAATTAAGGCCTCTGTTAAAGAAAAGCCATTTTGGTTATACATTTTATTCCATTAATTGAACTTTGCCGGTATAGCATAATGAGATTGCTTTTGATAAACAATAATATTTTATACATCTCTTGCCGATGAATCCAAGTTAAAGCTAATATGATGGTCCTAATGAAGCACTAAGGAGAGTACTTTGCAAATTGATTACCATCAATTATCTCATCCAGGCATTCAAACTTTACATCCTTATGTACCTGGTAAATCCATTGAAGAATTACAAAAAGAAAAAAATTTAAAGCATATTATTAAGTTGGCATCAAATGAAAATCCTTTAGGATGTAGCCCTTTGGCTTTAGAGGCGCTGGTGGCTATTTCACCAAAACAGGTCGCTTCCTACCCATCACCTTATAATCATCCTTTACAAACGAAATTGGCCGAAAAATTGGGTATAGATAAAGATATGCTCCTATTAGGTAATGGTTCTGACACTATCTACAGTGTATTGCTTGCCGCTTTTGCCCTAGGTAAAAATAAACATATGTTGACGCATCAATATGCTTTTTCAACTTATGAAATACAGGCTCAAACCTTAGGGATTCCTTTTTTTAAAACGGAATTAAATGCGCATTTTGCTGTAGATATTGATGCTTTAATTAAAGCCACCAACGAGAAAACAGCGCTTATCTTTATTGCTAATCCCAATAATCCTACAGGTTATTTAATTCCAGATGAAGAAATTGAACATTTGCTGGCTAATATTCCCAATACTACTATTTTGGTCTTAGATGAAGCTTATTTTGAGTATGTGGAAAATAGCGAAGATAGTTTAGAAAAGCTAAAAAAATATCCTAATTTGGTGATTACTCGTACTTTTTCAAAAATTTATGGGTTAGCTGGTTTACGGATTGGGTATGCTGTTGCAAACAAATCAATTGCAAGCCTATTAAGAAAGATTCAACTTCCTTTTGTTGTAAACCAAGCAGGCATGTATGCCGCAATGGCAGCGCTTGATGACGAAGCCTTTCTTCAACAAAGTCTTCATACCAATAAAATAGGTATGGAACAGATGAAAAAGGGCTTAGATGCCTTAGATGTTTCTTATTTAACCTCACATTGTAATTTTTTAACAATCTATTGTCCGAATAAGGCACTTAAAATATATGAAGCCTTATTAAATGAAGGGGTAATTGTAAGACCCTTACATGCTTATGGCTTAGAAGATTATTTGCGGGTTACTATAGGTAAAGTTGATGAAAATAGTTATTTTCTTGATAAACTTGCAAGCTGTTTGTAAAAAATGAGGAGTAAGATATGGTTTCTGATTTAAGCCAAAAACATTGTGAATCTTGTGAGGGAATTGGCAAGGCTTTAACTATTGAGCAGGCAACGCAGTTAAAAACCCAGCTCAATGAAAAATGGGCAGTTAGTGAAAATGGGAAAGAAATAAAACGCTCTTTTTCCTTTACTAATTTTTATGAAACGATGGCTTTTGTTAATGCTTTAGCCTGGATAGCTAATGTTGAAAATCATCACCCTGATTTAGAAGTGGGGTATAACTATTGCCATGTTCTTTTTACAACGCATGCACTTGATGGCCTAAGTCATAATGATTTTATCTGTGCAGCAAAGATTGATGCTTTATTGATTTGATAAGAAAACTTAATCTCACAATGAAGTGTAATCTACTTGAACGCAGCGATTTATCTCTCTTTTAATATTTCACTTCGCATTCAAGAAGATCTTTCAAACAGCTTCGCTGTTTTCAAGATGACAGGATTGGCATTCTGAGCTGTACCTTCAGTTCTAAGCTGTACCTGTTATTCTGAGCGTTGCGAGCCCTCCCCCCCTTGTGGGAGAGGGTGCGCGAAGGGTGGGAGGGGAAAGTTAAAATAAAATCACGCTCTTGCTTTTTTGGCTTTTTTAAAGGGTAAATAACGAGGCTCCCAGAAGATTTTTTCAATATGGTCTTCCAAATCCACATCGAGATTATCTGTTGCCAGTTTTTCCTCTATCGCAGTTTTTGCTACGGCAAGGGCAATTTCTTTTGCTACTTTTTGTGCCGCATCTAACGAAGGAAGTAAGGGTAAGAAACTATCTTTTTTAGATGGAGCTAATTCGCTTAAGGTTTCGGCTGCGGCCCAAATCATCTTCTTAGATAGGCGTGAGGCTTTCACCGCTAAAATACCTAAACCTATACCGGGGAAAACTAAGGCATTATTACATTGAGCAATTTGCAATAAACGATTTTCATACTCAACAGCGGGGAAGGCAGTTCCCGTTGCAATAAGGGCTTTTCCTTCACTCCAAGTTAAAATATCAGTAGGTTGTGCTTCACATTTTTCATCGGGATTGGATAAAGGAAAAATAATAGGACGCTCACAAGTGTTACTCATGGTTTCAATCAAGTCTTGTGAAAATGAACCAGGTTGAGCCGAACAACCAATTAAAATCGTTGGTTTAACCTGTCTTACTGTGTCAGTTAAACTAAAATGTTCTTTATGATTAGAAGTCCAAGTGTCCACTTCTTTAGTGCTTCTTGCATAAGGCTTTTGTGCTTCTGTTAATTCTAAATCCGATTCTAATAACAATCCTTGTCTATCAATTAACCAAAATCGCTTATAGGCCTCTTTCTCGCTTAAACCACGTCTTACCATGGCATCAACAATTTGGTCACTAATACCGGTTCCAGCAGAGCCTGCACCGAAAACGACAATACGATGATCTTCTAATTTTATACCCGTCACATCACAGGCAGCTAAAAGGGCTGCTAGAGTGACAGCGCCAGTACCTTGGATATCATCATTAAAAGTACAAAGTTCATTTTGGAATTTATCCAAAATACGTCTTGCATTACCACGGCCAAAATCTTCCCAATGTAAAAAGGCATTAGGGAATTTTTTATGAATAGTACTTACAAAATTATGAATAAAGTCATCATAAGCTTCAGTATCAATACGAGGATGCTGACAACCCAAATAGAGGGGGTCGTTGAGTAACTCTTGATTATTAGTCCCTACATCGAGAAAAACAGGTAAGGTGCGGGTGGGGTCTATTCCACCACAAAGACTATAAACCATTAATTTAGCTACAGGTATATCCATGCCGCCAATACCCTGATCGCCAATGCCTAAAACACCTTCACCATCAGTGACTACAATTAAATCAATTTCAGGGTTTGAGCGATTATTAACAATTTCTTCTAAATGATTTTTATCTGAGTGGGCAATATAAAGGCCACGAGGTTGGCGATATTCATGGCTAAATCGTTTGACGGCAGTTCCTACGATAGGAGTATAAATAGTGGGTAGCATTTCCGCTAAGTGTCGACTCACTAATTTGTAAAAAAGAATTTGGTTTTTATCATGTAAATTATTTAAATAAATATTTTGCTGTAATCTTGTTGTGTAACTTGAATATTGTAAATAAGCTCGTTTTACTTGTTCCTCTAAGGTTTCAACCCGATGGGGTAATTTGCCTAATAAGCCAAAATCACGACGTTCGTTGTGTGTAAAAGCCGTACTTTTGTTTAATTGAGGAATAGTTAACAGCGGTTTACCACAAATTGAGGTTTCAATATAAAGCTCACCGGTTTGTTCATCGCGTGCAATTTGGAAATCAAGCATAGTATTTACTTATGTAGTTATAATAAATGAACAATAGCTAATTACACTTTTTTATTCAATAGCGTTAGTTATTCACAAGTGCTAAAATCAAAGATTGATCTCATATCACGGGTATAGAATGACAAAATATTGTTTATTAATCGGCTTATCTTTATTTTTATCGAGCTGTTCTGCTCCGAAAGATGAACAGTATTATCGTGATAACCCACGAGAATTACAGTATTTGGCGAAAGCTTGTCCTGCCCAAAATACATCTAACTTAACTTGTGAACAAGTAGCCAAATTAGCCTTAGATATGAATAAGTTAGCTTTTGAGCTGCAAATGGAGCCACAACATTTTGGCCATAAGATTTTGAATTTACAAAATTCAATTTATTTAGAGCAAAAGTCGCTAGCAGCAGCACCAAATTCAGCCATGCCAGATGCTTTAGTAAAAAAACAAGAAGAATTAAAGCAGCGATTGGCAATTGTAAAATGGTTAGAATCGCCAGAAGGTTAAATTATAATTTAAATATAATTCAGAATAGCTAGAGGGTTAAATTATGAAAATTTTAGTAAGTAATGATGACGGTGTGCATGCTCCGGGTATTAAGGCTTTAGCAGAAGCGATGTCAGAGATTGGTGAAGTTGTCGTGGTAGCTCCTGATAGAAACCGAAGCGGTGCTAGTAACTCATTAACGCTAACCAGACCCTTACGTGTATGGCAGTTGGAAAATGGTTTTTATAGCGTGGAAGGGACACCAACGGATTGCGTACACTTAGCTTTATCAGGGCTTTTTAATGATATTGACTTGGTTGTATCTGGTATCAATGAAGGGGCTAATTTAGGTGATGATACGCTTTATTCTGGTACTGTTGCTGCAGCAATGGAAGGGCGTTCTTTAGGTTTACCTTCAATCGCTTTTTCGCTTGTTGGCGAGGGTATTGATCACTACAATAATGCTGCTCTTGTAGCAAAAGAAGTGGTTATGAAGTTAAGAAAAAATGTTTTAACGGCTCAGACCATTTTAAATGTAAATATTCCTAATATTGGTATTGATGAAATTAAGGGAATTCAAGTTACACGCTTAGGTTCAAGACATATTGCTGAACCTAGCATTAAACAAATAGATCCTCGAGGAAAGCCCATTTATTGGATAGCGCCTGCAGGACCTGAAGCCGATGCAGGTATTGGTACTGATTTTTATGCAATTAAAAATAATTGCGTGTCAATAACACCGCTTAAATACGATATGACTCATTATCAAGCCTTTGATAATTTATCAAAATGGGTTGATGAAATTGGTTTGCCAATCTAAGAGAACCTACGTGCCTAAGTTCATTTTATTAAGCTTAATTATTTTTTTGACAGGTTGTGGCAGTAGAACTGATCTTGCACCTGTTGAAGAATTAAGATGGCAGCCACAACGCACATTTCAAGCGGTACACCGCGTCAAAAAAGGTGAAACCTTATACGCGATTGCCTTTAGATACGAAACAGATTACCGGCAATTAGCACGTCTTAATCATTTACGAAGTCCTTATTCTTTAAGAATTGGGCAGGTCTTAAGAGTTAGGAGTGTCGCAATGCCTAGGTCTTTTAAACCGACAAGACCTTATAAACCGCAATCTCCGCCTAAAATACATCCACCTAGCTCTAGCTATAGTAAACCAAGCAGAGGTTCTTTTTTCCATTTTGGTTCTAGTTCCTGGCTCTGGCCAAGCCAGGGGCGGGTTGTCGCAAATTTTGTTCCCCAACAAGGTAAAAAGGGCATAGATATTGCTGGAAGAAAAGGTGAGAAGATACATGCTTCCTCTGGAGGAACTGTAGCTTATGCAGGTAGTGGTCTTGCTGGTTATGGGAACCTAATTATCATTAAACACGATAACCAGTTTTTAACTGCTTACGGCAATAATGCAAAAAATTTAGTAAAAGAAGGTCAAAAAGTTAAAGCCGGACAGATTATTGCCGAAATGGGAATTATAGATAGACGTTTTTGGGGCGTGCATTTTGAAATAAGAAAATCAGGTATACCTGTAAACCCCTTAAGCTATCTTAAAAAGTAGTGTTTTTTCCTTTGCGAACATAACACGGTGGGTGAGCTATGCGCACAGAAGACAAATCAGTTTCAAAAGAAGTAGAGGATATTCCAGAGAACTGGAATGATGAGCAAAGTGAAGCCTTTTTAGCAGAAGATGATGATCTTCCTAGTGAAGAATCTGCGGTTGATTATACTAACGAAGAGGAATTTCCTAGTTATCATCAACCAGGAAAAAATGCTGCTAAAATCATGGATGCTACTCAAATTTATTTGAGTGAAATTGGTTTTTCACCTCTATTATCAGCAGAAGAAGAAGTTCATTATGCAACTCTTGCATTGAAAGGTGATGCGGCCGCGCGTAAAAAAATGATTGAATCTAATTTACGTTTGGTTGTTAAAATTTCAAGACGTTATTTAAACCGTGGTTTGCCTTTACTTGATTTAATTGAAGAGGGTAATTTAGGTCTTATGAAGTCAGTTGAAAAATTTGATCCTAAAAGAGGGTTTCGTTTTTCAACCTATGCAACATGGTGGATTAGACAAACGATTGAAAGAGCAATTATGAATCAAACGAGAACGATACGTTTGCCTATTCATGTTGTTAAAGAATTAAATGTCTATCTTCGTGCAGCAAGGCAATTGACACAAAAATTAGACCATGAACCATCCCCTGAAGAAATTGCTGAAATGGTGGATAAGCCAATTGAGGATGTAGAAAAACTACTTGGTTTAAATGACAAAGTAGCTTCAATGGATACGCCTATTGGTTTTGATGAAAATAAATCATTACTTGATACTATACCGGATGAAAATAGTACCAATCCAGCTGAGTTTCTGACAGATGAAGATTTACGAGCCCATATCGAATCTTTATTAGATGAACTGACTGAAAATCAGCAGCAAGTAATTGCAAGGCGATTTGGTTTAAGAGGTTTTGAAAAATCAACGCTTGAAGATGTAGGCAAGGAAATTGATTTGACCCGCGAAAGAGTGAGGCAAATTCAAGTCGAAGCTTTGAAAACGCTAAGAGGGTTGTTGGAAAAGGTAGGTCTTACTCAAGAAGATTTATTTTAATGAGTATCAAACCTTGGTTACGCTACGCTGCACCAATGCTACATATAAAAGTAGCCTTGATGGAGCCAAAGGCGTAATCAAGGTTTAGTTAACTCCTCTCATCCTTTAAAATTCAGAGGCAAGTCCTGCCAGCATTGAGAATAATCTTTTTGTCTTGCAGGGTGCTGAAGCGCTTTATTACCAATTAACCAAGGTAGCCTTGTTTCAAACATAAAAGCCAAAGTATCTTGATAATAATCGGGCTTTAATTCTTGTTTAAAAGCAAGTTCAGCACTTTGCTTATCGGGGCCATGTCCTGTCATGCAATTATGAATTGAAATACCCCCCGGCAAAAAGCCTTCTTTTTTAGCGTCATACTGGCCTTTAACCAAGCCCATTAATTCACTCATAATATTGCGATGGAAGTAGGGAGGGCGGAAGGTATGTTCACTAACCATCCAACGTGGCGGGAAAATAACAAAATCAATATTCGCAACCCCTGCTGTATTCGATTCTGAGGTTAAGACGGTAAAAATTGATGGGTCAGGATGATCATAGCTA
>JAIUOG010000073.1 GCA_020161725.1 Pseudomonadota bacterium | reverse complement strand
CAGTACAACGTTGTGACAAAATAATTAATTGCTTCCCACCAATACGACCCACATTCGAGTAGCAAGATTCTGTCTCAACTGAATCAACATAAACATAGTCGGTATAAAGCTCTTTTTCTGCTTTCGATATTTCAATAAATTTAATGCTGGTATTTTTATGCCAAATATCGACAGCTTCATAAAATGCTTCTTTTATTTTAGGTGCTAGATTTTCTTTAAGAAGGAATGGAACCTCACCATTTACCCAACTTCTGCCTGATAAAAAAACAATATTCGCTTGTAATTTATCTTTTGGAGGCCTCGCTATTAAAATATCACCTTCAATAAGCGAATAACCATTTTGATTTTCATAATAGATAGTACGTACAACGCCACTGGGATCGCGTGCTATCATTTGCATAAGCTTTCCCGCTTCAGCAAAATTAGTTATTAGAATTAAGCTAATGCCTATCAATATTTTCATCAGTCGTATTGTTGTTTATTAATTGACTATGCTTTATTTTATAGCATTATTACCATTTTTTCTAATTTCTTTCTTTTGGGCAACCCATTTTTCCATCTGGTTGTATATGGTTGGTACTACCAACATATTGAGCAGCGTTGAACTAATAATACCGCCTAAAAGCACTTGAGCTAGGGGTCGCTCTAATTCTTTTCCAGCAAGTGAGCCTAATAAGAGAGGAATAAGACCAAAGGCGGCGGTAGCTGCTGTCATTAATACAGGGACTAATCGGTCTAAAGTACCTTGAATCACTATGTCTTCACCTTTAGCGCCTAGCTGCTCTAGTTGATTGTAATGACTGACTAAAATGATTCCATTACGTGTAGCGATACCAAAAAGCGTTATAAACCCGATGATGGCAGCGATACTCATGATGCCATTAAATAGATATAAAGAAATGACACCACCAATTAAGGCTAGAGGTAGATTAAACATTACTAAGAGTGCCTCTCGCCATTTGCCAAAGGCCTTATACAAAAGCATAAACATAATAATAATTGCGATAAATCCTAAGAAAAATAAGCGTTTTGCTGCCTGCTGCTGGCTTTCAAATTGCCCACCATATTCAATAAAATAACCATTAGGTAGTTTAATTCTCTGATGAATAGTTTCTTCAACCTCATTGATAATACTGCCTAAATCACGTCCTTCGACATTAAAGGCAACAACAATTAAACGTTGAACATTTTCTCGATTAATCGCAAAAGGTTGTGGTTCTAAATGAATATCAGCAACTGTACGTAGAGGAATTTTGGCATTTGCGTTTAAACCAGGCGCGTGTGCATCTACTAGCATATTTTGGATATCCTTAAATGATTCACGCCCTTCTTTTTCCATTCTTACGTATAAATCATAACTTTGTTGCCCTTCTAAAACTTTAGATATAGCAGTCCCATTTAATAAGATTTGCAAATCTTCTGAAATTTGACCAATGTTTAAGCCAAAGCGTGCAGCCTTTGCTCTATCTATGCGAATAATAAGTTGTGGCACATTAATTTGTTGCTCTTTATTCACATCGACAATACCTGGGATGTTTAATATAAGTTCCTCAACTGATTGGCCTATCTTATTTAAATTAGCGAGATTCTCACCAAAAATTTTAATCGCTACTTGGGCTCTTACACCGGATAACACCTCATCCATACGATGAGCAATAAATTGCCCTACATTAAAAGCAGCTCCAGGTATCAAGCTTAAATCCTGACGCATTTTTTTAACTAATCCCTCGGGAGCCATAGAACTATCTTTATTGAAATCAATATTGACATCAAATTCACTGACATTCGGAGGTAAGGCATCTTCATCCAATTCAGCTCTACCCGCTCGTTGTGCTATAGAAATAACTTGAGGATATTTCAGTAAAAGTGAACGTACCGTTTGCCCCAAACGCATCGATTCATCTAAAGAGGTTCCAGGTAAAGTACTCATTGCAACAATAAAATTACCCTCATGGAATTCAGGTAAAAAGGATGTACCAAAAAAAGGAAGAAGTGCTAAGGTAAATAGAAAAAGAGCCAAGGTTAAAGCACAAACAATTTTGGGGAATTGAATGGCCTTTTGTAAAATGATTAAAAAGGTTTTTTTTAGCTTTTTGATAAATGCGTTATCTTCTGTCTTGATTTCTTCCTGAAGCTGATCTTTTAAAGCCACTACCTTAACTTCTTTTAAATCATGCTTCTTTTCCTTTTTGGACACTAAGAGTAAATAACATAAGGCTGGAACAACTGTGATTGAAACAACTAAAGAGCCAATTACAGAAGCAATATAGGCAATGGCTAAGGGACTAAAAATGCGCCCAGCTATTCCTGATAAGAAAAAAATAGGCAGAAAAACTAAACTAATAATTAACGTTGCATAAATGACAGAACTTCTAATTTCTAAAACGGCTTCATAAATAACTTGAAAAGCTGAAAATGATTTTTTGGATAAACGATTAAGCCTTAGACGATGTACCACATTTTCAACTGTGATAATTCCATCATCTACTACCTCGCCTATAGCAATTGCAATACCGCCCAGGGTCATTGAATTAATACCAATACCTAAAAAATATAAAACTAAAATACCAACAACAAAAGAAACGGGCATGGAAATGAAAGTAATGAAGGAAGCCTTCCAGTTCATTAAAAAAATAAACAAAATAATAATGACAATCAAGGCGCCAATTAATAAGGCCTTTGTCAGATTATGAATAGCTGATTCAATAAAATTAGCTTGGCGAAAAACTTCTTGTTTTAAAATAACGTTGGGTGGTAATGATTTTTTTATTTCATTTAATGCTTTTTCAACCTTCGCTGTAGTAATAACTGTATCAGCACCATAATTTTTGGAAATAGTACCAATAACTGCTTTATCTAGGTTGTAAGCAGCATCCCCTCTTTTTATTTCGCCACCAAAGCTCACTGTTGCAATATTACCAATCGTAATAGGTACTCCTTTACGAATAACAACCAATGTTTTTTTGATGTCATCTAAGGTCTTAACTCGTCCTAAGGCTTCAATTACTAATTCGCTGCCAGATTGATGTAAAAAGGCACCTGGTACATTTTTATTGGATGAGGAAAGTGCTTTTTTTACCTCTTCGACAGTAATGCGATAAGCTAGCATACGATTTGAGTCTAAACGAACCTGATATTGTTTTACCTCCCCTCCAATCGATACAACAGAAGCAATCCCGCCTAAGGCTAAAATACGTGGTTTAATTACCCAATCAGAAATCGTTCGTAGGGTTTCAGGGCTTTCTGTTTTACTCATTAAAGCATATTTTATTAGCCAACCTACTGCAGAGGTTATAGGTAACATCACTGGTGTTTTAGTGCCAGGAGGTAGCCTTGATGCTGCTTGTTGTAAGCGTTCATCAATAAGCTGACGATTACGGTAAATATCCGTATTATCATCGAAAACAACCGTGATGGTTGACAATCCAACGGTTGTTTTTGAGCGGACATGAGCCACATTAGGCGTGCCATTAATAGCACTCTCCAGAGGATAGGTAATTAAATTTTCAACATCTTCGGGTGCCATGCCTGGCGATTCTGTTTGAATAACGACTTGAGGCGGTGCGAATTCAGGGAAAACATCAATTGACATTTGTTGCAAACAATACCCCCCTAAAAGACAAATGATCAGGGTAAAAACAAGCACTAAATAGCGGTTAGTTAAAGACCAAGCAATTAAGCGCGCAAACATTATTGATCCTTCGTTTCATTTTGAGTTTGACCACCACTTAACCATAAAGTATAAAGCTCTCTATTTCCCTGAGTTACTATTTCCATATCCTTTGTTAAACCAAAAAGAACTTGCGATTCTTTGTCATTAGAAAAACCTAGGCTAAGTTTATGTTGTTTATAGCAATCGCCTTCTTTTACAAAGGCGATATTGCCATTGGCAATATTTATCATTGCCTCATTGGGGATAACTAAGGCTTTATTATCCGAGGATAAAATACATCTTGCTTCAACAAACATACCTGGTTTTAATAAATCCAAATCATTTTTCAAGCTAATTTGTACATTAACTGTGCGAGTTATAGGATCAAGATTCGGCTCAATTAAAATCACTTTGCCGCGGAAAATTTTATCGGGATAGGATAAAACATAAATATCAGCATCTTGTCCTACTTTCACTTTGGCCAAATCTTCTTCATAAACTTTAGCTATAACCAGCATATTTTTACGATTTGAAATATGAAATAAGACTGTATTGGGTTCGACTGTCTGACCTAAATTGACATTACGAGCATCAATAATACCATCCAGGGGGGCAGTAACGGCAACAGTGGGTGGTGGATCACCTATAAGCCTTGATTGAACAACAGCTAACTTTTGCCCAACTTGAACCTTATCACCTAAATTAGCATCAAGCTTCACTACATTTCCGCTAATACGCACACTCACATCGGCTTGCATATTGGGGATTAATTTTATTTCACCATTTAAGACAAGATAGTTAGTTATAGGTTTGATATTAGGCTTAACCGTTTGTATAGCAAGCATTTGCTCTTGTTCTTTGGTGAGACAGATTGGCCCTTTATAACCTGTGGTTGATATTTTAATTTCCTCACCATGAGCATAAAGATGAGCACCATAACTAAATAAGATAAAGATGAATAGCAATGATTTCATTTAGCATCCCTAAGTGAAAGATAAGAGCAAATGCCATTGGTTGAGACTGATATTGCAGTACATAGGCCAACGTAAACTTGCAGATACTTTTCAAGATTATTGAGATAAGTAACTTGCAAATCGTTTTGCTGCCTTTGGATTTGTATCAGATTTAAGAGTGATAATTGGCCGTTTTTATAAGCTTCTCTTGCAAGATGAATATTTTTAAGCATTAATTTTTTAGATTGATTTGCATCTAAAAGAGCTGTGGATAAAAGTTTTAATTGAAAATAATTAGATGCAACTTCCGTTTGTATCGCTAAATTTAAAGATTGCAACGATAAATAACCCTGGGTTGCAACATGCGAGGTTTCTAAAATTCGTCCTTGGTTGCCATTGAGAATAGGTAAAGGAATAGATAAATTTAAGGCAAGCGTTCTGTCAGGATTTTGTGGCAGTGCCTTACTTACAAATATTTTATCTTGCTGTACCCCTACCCCTAAGGTCCAGTCAGCAAATCGGCCGGCTTTTGCCAGTACATTATCTCTTTTAGCACGTTCAATATTGAGAATAAAATTACGCCTATCTGGGCGGCATTTTAAGGCTTTTAATTGCAATAGGTTTAACTCAGGCCAGTGATCTATTAAAGGTAAATTATTAATTAATTCAAGTGGTTTATTAGCTTCAATATTCATGTATTGATTAAGACGTGCAAGTTGACTGATTTTCTGTGATATTAAAAGCTGCTTTTCTTGTTTTAAGCGCTGAAACTCTAAAATAGCAATATTATTATCTAGCTCAGAAACCTCTGCCACTTTAAATCTGGCTGTAGTCACTTTCACAAGTTGTTTATTTAAACTTAATAAATAATTTTGCTGTTGAATTCGTCTTTCAGTAATTAAAGTTGAATAATAATCATTAGCAATATTAGCACTAAGCTGCCTTTTTCTCTCCCTTAATTCAGCTCTTGCTTTAAAAATATCAATTAATGCTAGATTTTTTTGCTTAGCAATACGCCCTGAAACAGGTAAAGCCTGACTTAGTATAACTCCTCTAGAATATTCACCTTCATTAGTAAATGCCTTATCGTCATTAGAACTTAAATAAACAATGGGGTTAGGCAGAAGACCACTTTGTATTAACCTGGCTTTAGCAATAGCCAAGTTATAACGAGCAGCTTTGAGATCTTTGTTATGTTGGAAGGCCTTTTGCTCGATTTCTCTTAAACTTAATTTAATTGCGGCTAGCGATGGCTGAGATAAAATGAACAGACAAATTAGTAAGCTTAAAAAAGCAAGTCCTTTCATATAATCTCAATTTCCTTTGAAATTCAAACTAAATACGGTCTTTTATAATAGCTGAGTATGCCTTTAGGTGAAAGAAATTATTTTTTTAAAGTATAAAAAGGGTCGCGCTACCTCGTGAAAGATTCCGGGACATCCCAGTCCCCGAAATCGACTCGCCAACGCGCGAAGCTAAGAGCCGCGAGCGTCCTGTTTCCGGCACGATTGCTCTGAACGAGCAACGCGTATGCCTGCACCAATGACTTAACGCCTGCAGATAGATTTACTCCGCATCCCTTCGGGCTGTCTGCGTAAATCGCAGGCTATCGCGGACTACGCGCCTCGGCTTTCAGCCTTCCATGGCGCGCAGCGAATGAGGCGCTGGGATCTGACTTCAATGCTGGATATAGGCCGGAAACTGTTTGCCAAGATCCATAAACAAAAACATCACGCTCACCATAACCATGACGTTCATTTTTTAGCACGGGAATTAAATGATTGGTTAATTGAAGGAGTTCATGCCCTAATCGATGGCAGTTATACACCACGATTTCTTAAGCGTTGTTATTTTCCAGACGAAATGATTGACCAACTCTATCTTTCCGACCGTATTCTGCAACACGTTTTGCTCCATCAGTTAAAGCCCACATTTCCTTTTGTCATGAACCCTAATTGTTATCACCTTCATGGTCCGAGTGGGGTAAAGTATGCAACGGAGCAAGTGAAAAAAGTTCTGGAAGAGAAGAGGCCAAAGTACCTTATTCGCGCGGATATTAAATCGTATTACAAATCCATATCACATCATCAATTAGTCAAGGATATTCAGTCGCATTACCATGATCCTAAACTGAATTTGATGTTGGAACGCATTATAGTCAATCCAATTGAAACACCAAGAGGTTATAAGAATCCAGATACAGGCATTGCGTTACGCGGCCCTTTATCCCAATTTTTTAGTGCACTTTATCTCAAGCCGTTAGATGACGCATTCAATGAAATGGATGTGGCTTACTTTCGGTATCAGGATGATATCCTTATCCTATGCCAAACCAAGCGTAGTCTCAAGCGTTGTAAACAGCGTCTCATGCAGGTATTACAGGAAAGGCGCCTGCGCTTGTCCGGTAAAAAAACGCGTATTGGATCAATTGATAAGGGCTTCCATTTTTTAGGCATCCAATATCCAAAGACGCAACCTTTGGATAACACCACAATGACACAGGCTGTTGTCAATGTTTCTAACACGGATCAAGTTGAGCAAAACCAATCCAAACTGGGGGGTAGAGACAATTTGGCAACCCGAAAAGCAGCCTCTTTTGCAAACACACATTGTTCCTCATGCAAGAACATTGCGCAAAGCGCGCGAGCAAGTTAAATGGATGGTCAAAGATGGGGTTTCTCCCCGGCGCATCATCAGTTACTTGCATCGATGGTGTATGTGGTGGGTGAGAACAGCAGCACACTGGTTATACCAGGACTTGCTTTTATGGTTTTTGGACTCATGCTGGGATGAGCATGTGGCGGCGTATGCCGCCAGGCTTCTTCATCGACATGCGGTCAACTCGGTCACATCGGAACAACTTGGTAGTGATTCTCCAAGCCCGCTTGCTCTTCAAGTTGTGATTTGAGATTAATAAGATCTAGGGTTCTTACTTCACATAATGCTCTCACGGCATCTAAATCTAGGCGCGCGACCCGCACGCCGAACTCCTGGAACCCTCCATCCGCGATCCCCTCGGCCCGCGGCGCGCCACCTGGTGCCGCGCCGCCTTTATATATAGCAAACTCAGAACCTAACTCGGAATCAACGCTAAACCAATCTTCGTTCTTATTAGTAGTCCAATTGTAGAATTGTTTCGATGATTTTGGTTGTGAGGTAAACTTCGGCACAGGATAAAACGGTTCATTAGAGCAGTATTCATCAACAATATGCATAGGTAGTCGTTTTTGTGCACCACCAACACCTTCCCGCCACTGATTATCAATGGCACCCCAATTCTTAACCCCTGGCGCGTTTATCGAATCTACTTGCGTTTGCAGCTCTTTAATGAGGGTATTTTCCAAATCAAAATGCTGTTCAGTGATTGTTTTTCCATTAAGCCTATAAGTTACTCCATCGGTGTTGACTTTGTTGTATTGAGCAATCAATTGTGCGAATACTTTGCTGCCTGCCTCATTCTGAGGTATGCACGACATCATTTTTCCCCACATGTGTTTATCCATGGCCCAAAGTGCATATTCAAAGCTACTTATGTTCTCAAATTCTCGCCCAGAACAATCCGTTACTTTGCCCCTTTTAAGCATTAAACTTATATCATCTATTAATATCAATTGAACTACATCATGCTTACCACGCACTACATGGTGCAGTAGCTTACGAATATCAACCATGGGTTTAAACAAAGACAAATGATATTTTGATGTCTGAGCTAAGTTCACTAAATCACGGTTTGATAACTTTTGTGCGGTTTCGAGTTCGAGTTCTACTGGTAATTCATCAAACATCTCAAATTTGTCTTGCATACTTTTCGCCTTATTTCTATTCATTTAAGTCAATTTTTAAAACATTATACTTGAATTGATTGTAAATATAAACGTCTGTATGACTTTAATTGGAGCAAATGAGAAGGGTGCTCAGAGATATTTGAACATTAATGCGAGGTCACACCCTCCCTGGAAATAAATTCATCAATACCAAATTCACCTATAGAAACAACCTTGTCTGATGCATACGTTGATAATGCTTCAATAAAATGAGCTCGTTTTAGCACATTTCTTTCTTTATAAAACGTCGACTTTTTTTCGTGTAATGTTGAGGCGCTTTAAAGCAACAAAAATACAGGGATCTGTCACTTGAAAGTGCTCTGCTATCTCATTTAAATACGCATCAGGGTATCTTTTAACGTAATTGCGTAATTCTTCATTGTTTATTTTGTAAGGTGATTTACTCCGTAACTTACGAAGCACCGTACCTGTTTCTTTTTGCTTTAAACGCCACCGCTGAAATGAGGAGCGGCTCACTTTAAATAATTGACAAGCATCTTTGATTAAACCTCCTTGCTCAACAGACTTAATTGCCTTTTCTCTCAGATCTCTGGAATGACTCACTGCGGTGAAACCACTTCGTGCCAAAGCAAGATGATAACCCAATTCATAAATCACTTAAATTTTATTAACTACATCCCAGTACAGCAATATCATCGCAGCATTACTGGTTAGAACAATACACGATCGTTCGTAACTTGACATTAACATTGAAAAACCAACCAAAAAGAATTATAATTGACCACTTTTAATTTTTATGGCCTACCCCATGCCTTTATTTACCAACAGCCAAGTTAGCGAGCTAACTGAGATAAAGATGTATGATGACAGTACTCGCCTATGTTATACACAGGCATTCGAAGCGGGCTTCAGCTCAGAGCAAATAATTAGAATAGCAAAGCAGGGTGGCCTTCCCGCCATCACCGCGTTGAGTGAGCTAGCCAGGCGCAAAGAAGAGTTGGATGGTTTTCTCCAGACAAACATTGCTTTCGAGCAAATAATCGCTGTTTTAAGTCATAATGGCGGCTCTAAGAACCTTCAGGCTTTGCGCGAATTATTAGTGCCCTTGGCAGCGGAGGCCGGAGGCTGGCTGCTTGATGAGCACCAGCAGCCAATTACCCCGCTTAGTCAATTTCAGCATGCCGGGTTTAGCGCCGAGCAATTAATCGCTGTTTTAAATAATAACGGCGGCTCTAAGAACCTTCAGGCTTTGTGCGAATTATTGGTGTCCTTGACAACAGCGACCGGAGACTGGCTACTTGATGAGCACCAGCAGCCGATTACCCCGCTTAACCAATTTCGACACGCAGGGTTTAGCGCCGAGCAATTAATCGCCGTTTTAAGCCATGATGGCGGCTCTAAGAACCTTCAGGCTTTGCGCGAATTATTAGTGCCCTTGGCTGCAGAGTCCGGAGACTGGCTGCGTGATGAGCACCAGCAGCCGATTACCCCGCTGAACCAATTTCAGTCCGCAGGGTTTAGCGCCGAACAATTAATCGCTGTTTTAAATAATGATGGCGGCTCTAAGAACCTTCAGGCTTTGCGTGAATTATTAGTGCCCTTGGCTGCAGAGGCCGGAGGCTGGCTGCGTGATGAGCACCAGCAGCCGATTACCCCGCTTAACCAATTTCAGTCCGCAGGGTTTAGCGCCGAGCAATTAATCGCTGTTTTAAGTCATATTGGCGGCTCTAAGAACCTTCAGGCTTTGCGTGAATTATTAGTGCCCTTGGCTGCTGGGCGTTTTTTTGCTGTTTACACCAACGCCTCCGAGTCGATTGCCCACTTGGCGAAAGGCCCCTCCAAATCAGCGAATATTGGCCTTCTTAGTTTCATCTTAAACAATACGGATTGCCAGGAATTTATTATTACCAATTTACTTCTAGAGACATTATGCAAAAAAATCAAATCGTTAAGCGCTAAAAAAATCAAAGACATTACAGTGAGATGTATTGATGAGTTGGTGGCATTTTTAGGGGATTCAGTAAATCAAAAGACCTCCTCTAAGCCGCCGCCAAACGCAAAACCCAAACGTCGGGCAGAGCAGAGTGCTGAAGAATTGCAAAACCAGGAAAGAGATATGCTAGTGGACCCCAGGTTTGAAAGGAAAGCTCCTTCCTTACCTGCTAATTCTTTCTTTTCTAATAAAAGAAGAAAATCAAAGGAAGTTCCTGATAAGCAGACCTCTTTAAGTATCTAGAAAAAAACTACGATGGCATTTTTAGTTAATTAAAATTTAAATGAGACTCCTGAAATGAAAGCCTCATCTAGGGCGTCAGCCAGGGTCGCAAATTGCCCAATAATTTTTTTATTTTCGCTTTTTAATTTGCCCCAAATTTTTCTATTGGATTGAAATCAGGGGAGTATGGAGGCAAGAAAAGAAGTTTACAATTTGCTTGCTCAATTAACATCTTGGCTTGCCCTAATATTTAGTATCACATGTACCTGTATGGCAGAATGGTGCCAAAATTTGCCGTTGTAATTGCTCAGCAATAAAACTTTTTCGCACATAGCGTTTGCCAACAACCTTTTGTCCCTTCAATCCCTTCCCCTATTCCCTGGAGGGTATGACCTCGAATTAATGTACTGTTTGCTCCTTATAAATAACTAGCAAATTTCTGCCAGACCGATTAAACCTGCTTGATTAATACGCTCCCAAAATTGTTCCCATCGACCTTTGGTTGATATCAACGCTCTTAAATGCAGAACCATTGAAATACCCTGGTTTTTCCACTTCATTCCTGATTGGCAGAGACGCTGTTTAATAAGAGTCTTGCAAGCCGCTTCGGTAACCCCCGAGCCAATGGGCAAATTGTTCATTTGATAAAAGTTATAATCCATGCGTTGCCTTTGATTTTTAAAATAGGTAATGGCACTTTTTAGTTTGTCAATAAGCCCCTGTTTTTGTCTATTGGGTAACATGTTACCCATTTCACTAAGTAATTGTGATGCTGCATTAAACTCATGTTTTAATCGGTGACAGGCTAAATCGAGCCAAATTTTCCGCAGTGAAGTATCGATTGGGTGCATGGCATGAGACGCTTGTGCAAGATATTCAGTTGCATGAAAAAAATCGAGCACTTGATATTGGGTATGGCGCTCTAAAAAATCCCAATTCACTCGCGCACCATCAGCAATACCCACATAGGTTGCGTTAGGGTATTGTAATTTAATGCGATACACTTCTCGCTCAAGACGCTCCAAAAAGTTCGCCTTTCCATATTCTGGCGCTGCCCCTAAATAAATAGTATGTAACCGCTCTCCAATCTTATTATACAAGGTAATTGTTCCTGTCATGGCTTCTCGCCAACCTTCATTGACCATGAGTACCATCAAGACTCACAGATACCGTGCTAACCACGTCATCAATTTTAGGCGTTTCATACATCCAGTCTGCTTCCACAGCTTGAGCAATTGAGCCCACCACATCCACAATATTTTGTAGAAAAGAACGGGCTACTGGACGGCCATGATTGGTTTTAAAATCATCCATGACCTCTTGGGCGCTGAGTTGGGAGTATTTACTAGCAACTTGTTTGGCAAAGCGTGGCGTTGAACTAATGATAGTTCGTGCTCGTTCATCTAAAGGACAGTAGGTTTTTCCTCCAGATGAGGTTTGATAAACGTAACGCTCCAATTGAACAGCACCATAAGGTGTCTCATAACATTTTCGGACTTTCCCTTTGCTCGTCATCCGAACATGTCCTATTTGAATAGGCGCCCCAGTTGTATCAAACCGCTTTAATGCCTCTGCTGTTGCAAGACTCCCCACTTCATGGGGTTTCGGCCAGCAATTTACCATTTTAGCCGGTCTAGCTCTAACTTCATGAATGCACAGATCTTTTATTTAAACTAAAAATCATGATTTTCCCAAAAAAACATCCATTTAAACTCTAAAAATT
>JAIUOG010000072.1 GCA_020161725.1 Pseudomonadota bacterium | reverse complement strand
GCACTAATCACTTCACCAGTAGCTGCCTTTACAAGGGGGGGGCCACCAAGAAAAATGGTTGCTTGATTTTTAACCATGATTGATTCGTCAGCCATGGCCGGCACATAAGCACCACCTGCGGTACAAGAACCCATAACTACTGCGATTTGTGGAATGTTTTTAGAAGACATTCTAGCTTGGTTATAAAAGATACGGCCAAAATGATCTTTATCGGGGAAAACCTCATCCTGCATCGGTAAAAAAGCGCCGCCCGAATCTACTAAGTAAACGCAGGGTAAATGATTAAGTTCCGCTATTTCTTGTGCTCTTAAATGCTTTTTGACCGTAAGAGGATAATAGGTACCGCCTTTTACGGTTGCATCATTAATGACAATCATGCATTCAGTGCCATTGATACGACCAATCCCTGTGATTAAGCCAGCTGCTGGTAATTTATCTTTATAAACATTAAAGCCGGCTAATTGTGATAGCTCAAGAAAAGGGCTGCCCTTGTCTAAAAGGGCTTCTAGTCGCTCACGAGGGAGCAATTTGCCATGTTTTAAATGCCTTTCGCGTGCCTTGGCATCACCGCCTTCAGCAATCGTTTGCACTGTGTCTACTAAGGTTTTTAGTAAAGACTCCATTTTTTGCTGGTTTTCTTTAAATTCAGAACTTTCTACCTTGAGCTGACTGATAAGCTTGGTCATTTTATTCCTTAATATCTTAACAAGATTTTAGATAAGACGATGATGAGCCATAAACACCAAGTGAGTTCTAAAAAATAGGGCATATCTTTACCGCGGATTAAACGATAAATAAGAGCGGGAATAGCCGCTAATATTAAAGGTATGAGCACTAGAAGAAGCACTTTTTGTATAGTGATTCCAAGCCCCGTATGGCTAAAAATTGGCATTAATTTGGCATTAAGATAGGCGTAAATACTGCCAATATAGGCAATAAGTAAATAGGCGTAGCGGGCAAAAATAACAACGAGTAGGCTTAATAAAAGGTAAATCAGGGCCTGTCTTAACATCTGTAATTCCTAAAAAAGTTATAATTAAAGCATCAAAAATTAAAAGTTTTTGTTGAATAAACATTCGAAAGTATAATCAGGTAGGTGATTAATAATGTAGCCTGGATGGAGCAAAGCGCAATCCAGAGGGAGTATCGCAACCCCGGATTGCGGCTCTTTGAGCCTACATCCAGGCTACATTGATTAAAAAATTCATACCTTAAAATTATCTTTTTAAGTCAAAGCATTTAGATAATTATTCCATTAAATCATTTCGATAGCCATAGCCGTTGCTTCTCCACCGCCAATACAAAGGGAGGCAATACCACGCGTTTTTCCTTGTTGATTTAAGGCATTCATTAAGGTGACAAGAATTCTTGCACCTGATGCACCGATGGGATGACCTAAAGCACAGGCACCACCATGTACGTTGACCTTGTTATCATCAAGTTCAAGTTGGTTAATTGCAGCCATTGCAACAACTGCAAAAGCTTCATTAATTTCAAATAAATCAACATCATCTGTATTCCAGCCTGCTTTATTCAATACCTTGCGTATTGCGTCAACAGGGGCTGTTGTAAACCATTGTGGTGCTTGAGCATGGCTTGCATAAGCAACAATTTTAGCTAATGGTTTTAAACCTAGTTTTTTTGCAGTAGCCGCTGTAGTTAAAATAAGGCTTGCTGCACCATCTGAAATGGAGCTTGAATTAGCGGCAGTTACGGTACCATCTGCTTTAAATGCAGGGCGAAGCTGTGTAATTTTAGCTAATTTATTGGCATCCGGTGTTTCATCTTTATCAATAGTCACTTTGCCTTTTTTGTCTTCAATGACAACAGCTGCAATTTCTTGCTGGAAGGCATTCGTTTCTTGTGCCTTTAATGCTTTTTTCATAGAAGCTGTAGCATATTCATCTTGCTCGTTACGAGAAAAATTAAAATGGCTAGCGGTTTCTTCGGCGAAAACCCCCATTAATTGGCCTTTATCGTAGGCATCTTCCAAGCCATCTAAAAACATGTGATCTTTAATTTCACCATGACCTAAGCGATAACCAGCACGTGCTTTTTGTAATAGGTAAGGTGCATTAGACATACTTTCCATACCACCTGCTAAAACCACATTAGCAGAGCCAGCTTTTAAAAGATCAGCAGCTAACATCACGGCTTTCATACCAGAGCCGCACATTTTATTGATAGTAGTCGCTGGCGTGGAATTAGGCATATCTGCCAAAATAGTGGCCTGCCTTGCAGGTGCTTGGCCAATACCGGCTTGTAAAACACAGCCCATGATAACTTCATCGATGTCAGCAGCACTAATACCTGCTTGTTCAAGTGCTGCTTTATTAGCAATAGCACCTAATTGGGGGGCTGTTAAAGAGGACAATGAACCTAACATATTGCCCATAGGTGTTCTCTTGGCTGCTACAATTACAATTTCATTTTGATCCATTTTACAATTCTCCCTTTAAGCTGTTTCTTTAAATAATTCCCGCCCGATTAACATTCTTCTTATTTCGGAGGTCCCTGCACCTATCTCATAAAGTTTAGCATCTCTTAGAAGTCTGCCAGTAGGGTATTCGTTAATATAACCATTCCCACCGAGTATTTGAATTGCTTGCAAGGCCATTTGCGTTGCTTTTTCAGCTGTATATAAAATCACGGAGGCTGCATCTTTACGGTTAACTTTACCTTTATCACAGGCTGCTGCAACAGCGTATAAATAAGCACGTGATGCATTTAAATCAGTGTACATATCAGCAACTTTTCCTTGGATGAATTGGAATTCACCAATCGCTTGCCCGAATTGTTTTCGTTCATGCACATAGGGTAGAACAACATCCAAACAGGCTTGCATAATACCTATAGGGCCTGCAGCTAAAACAGTACGCTCATAATCAAGGCCGCTCATTAATACTTTGGTTCCCATATTTAATTCACCAAGGACATTTTCCTTTGGCACAATACAGTCTTCAAAAACGAGCTCACAGGTATTTGAGCCACGCATGCCAAGTTTATCGAGCTTTTGTGCGGTACGAAAACCACTAAAAGTTTTTTCGATTAAAAAGGCAGTAATTCCTTTGCTGCCAAGTTCTTTATTTGTCTTAGCATAAACGACGAGAACATCCGCATCAGGACCATTGGTTATCCACATTTTAGTGCCATTTAAAACAAAATGGTCGCTTTGTTCTTTAGCCATTAATTGCATGCTAACTACATCAGAGCCCGAGTTTGATTCACTCATGGCAAGAGCACCAATATATTCACCACTAATTAGTTTAGGCAAATATTTTTCTTTTTGCGTTGAATTACCATTTAATTTAATTTGGTTAACACAAAGATTAGAGTGCGCTCCATAACTTAAGCCAACGGAGGCAGATGCACGGGAAATTTCTTCCATCGCAATGACATGGGCTAAATAACCCATATTAGCGCCGCCATATTGTTCTTCAGCAGTGATACCGAGTAAGCCTAAATTGCCTAATTTACGCCATAAAAAATTGGGGAATTGGTTTTCTTTATCGATTTCGGAAGCTAGGGGTGCAATTTCTTTTTGAGCAAACTGGTAAACGTTGTCACGCAATAAATCATAGGTTTCATCTAAGCCAAATTCTAATCCGGTATACATGCTATTCCCTGTTAGAAAGTAAATTGATTAGACTATACTTATTCAAGTTAAAGTTGCAACTTTAAAATTAAGATAAGTAAGCAATGGAAAAGAAATATTAGACCTCATCGGACACTCTACTGCCCTTTGCTCATGGCAGCGAGTGTCCGAAGAGGTCTATTGAACGATTTAAAAACAAAAGCTTTCTGATTGGCTAACTGTATCAATAGTTGCAATAATATCGGTTAATTTACTGCATAAGTACCTATTATCAAGCGACTGAGTTCCTTCGATAGGTAAACGAGCTAGCTCTAAATAAAGCATATCAATATTTTTATGCCTACCCTTCCCAAAAATAGAAAGATGGCTATACCAATTGTAAAAGCCTTGTTTCGTTTTTTCTGCAGCAATTTTTTGTATGTTTTTTAAGATTGCTAGAGGGGATAGGGTTTCTTGTTTTAAAAGAGCTTGTATTGTTTTAATGCCAGTACTATTTGTTGTATGAAAAACATGGTCAGGTCTAATAAAAAGGTCTTTGAATAAGGAATAAATTTCTTCCCCTTTTGTTTCATTTTTAAAACAATGCATAACACGAGTTCTAATTTTAGAATACTTAGTTTCTAAATTACCAGGTTGAGGGGCAGGCAAAGTTGAAGGATAAGGCGTTGGGTAATTAATATTTAAAATAGGTATTTCTTTAGTTGATGACTTATAGATAAAATCCTCAATTAAAGGAAACTCTGTCTTGCCAGGATATTCTCTTTTTAATTCATCTATAAAGAGAGAAGAGCGACTTAAATATTGATAACTTTCTAGATAATAAACTGATTGCTCTGAAAATTGTAGGAGTCCATTTTTTTCATTTTCATCTTTAAAAGACTCGGTTTCATTAAGAATTTTTTTTACTAAGTTTAAGGCTATCTCGTAACTAATAGGTTGTGTCAGGGAAGGCCAGCTCATTTTCGGTTCATCACCCTTATTTTTTAAGCGTAAAATACTATAAGTCGTGAACTGAGTCGTGAATTCGTTGTCCAAATAATTATCTCTTAGACAATAAAGTAGCATTTGATATCGGTTTCTTTGTTGTTTTGAATTTAAACCTTGAAAAGATACACCATAATAAAGAAGTTCTGCTAAAACTGTATTGGCTTTTTTCTGGAAGGCTGCATGCTTAAAAGGCTTTGATAACCATCCAAAAACTTCATCCTCATAAATTTTCTGCAAAGAAGGGGTGTTTATCCTATTAACATACATTACTTTTAAGGCTTTTAAGAGGCGATAACCTTCGATTAAATAAGAGTCTTCAGGAAGCGCTACTTCTCTTTCGTTATCAACAATTTTTTCGAACTCTTGCATTTTTTGCAAAAGATTATCTATATCAACATTGAGAGTACTTTCTGAGAAACAACTAAAAATCTCATCAATTTTTTTATTGCGATCAAGGTAAGATTGTATAAGAGCATAATCTTTTTCTTCTTCTGGCGTGTTGGCGTAAGGCCTTTTAAATTCTAATAAACTATAATTTACCGCTAAGGCCTTAATAAAGTCATTTAACCCTGGGATGATGTATACCTGCCTTCCGGGAGAACGTTCGAGTTCACTCATGTCTATAGAGCGCAAAGTAGTATTAACCTTTAACATATCAGCTAAAGCCTCGGCACCTTTTTGTTTACAACCAGTCCAGCGTAGATTTAGACTTTGCAAATTGGTATTGTTTTTTAGTGCAGAAGCAATCACACCTATCCCAACATCACCAAGTGCACTCGAGTGTAGATTAAGGCTCTTTAGGGTTTTATTCTTCGATAGCATATAAGCAATAGCAGCTGCTATCATCTCCGAGAAGACAGAGCCAGCCAAGTTTAATTTTTGCAAACTAGTGTTATTTAAAAGGGCAATAATTAGTGAAAGCCCATCATATTCCAGAAGTGGCGTATAACATAAAGAGAGCTTTTCTAGTGAGGTATTTTTTTCTAACATTTCGGCAAAGTTATCCCAGCAATTACTCCCGCTCTTATAGAGATTTTGAAATCTAAAACGAACTTTCTTTAGAGACTTATTATGCTTTAAAGCCTCTGTTAATGAATTTAAACCTTCTTTACTAATAGTTTGTGATTGAAGTTTAACTACCGATATAAAATCATCCGCTCTAAGCATTTCAGCAATATCATTGATACCATCATTGGACATTGGATAGTTTGTTAAATCAAGAATTGGAAGGACTTTATTGTCTTTTAAAAAGTTCATTAGGAGCTTGATTTCAGTATCACCTAATGAAGGGCTAAGATTTAATAGTTTAATCAGAAAATTCAAAGTATGATTTCTATTTGGCATAGAGAGCTCTGATGTGAAAAATTGCAAGTATACTATTAAGTAGGCTGTGGTATAAAAAAATACACTTATATCGTTAAATAAAAACAGGGAAATTGGTGTTGAATAAATCAAAGTCCCGTAAGATTTTTCCTCCTTCCGCCCTAGGGGCTTTCTCTCAGGGCTTGTCGGCGGTATCCAGCGCAGAACTGAAATTACGCCTCAGAGCTTTTTCTAAACCGCTGCTCTAACTTTGCTGCTCGCTCCAATATGTTAATTTTAAAAGGGCTTTCGTCTATATTTTTCTCGATTTTGCCGATTAAATTTAAACTTTCCTTTTGCACCAAGGGTAAAGAGAGTTGGCTTTCTTCAGCCATTTGTAAGATATGGCGTAAAAATAAACTATCAAAATCGTATTTTGATCCTATTTTCATGGCCATTTTCGAAGCCAAGCTAGGGTAATAAGTCGTTGAAATTAGATCATAAAAGGGTGCTAGGCGCCTTTGTTGTCCTTGATAAAGTAAAGAGAAGTTTTTCCCATGAGCGTCGTTATTGCCAATAATTAGATTAAATAAAACGCCTTGTAATAAGCTCTTAATATCGATAACGGGCAGACTTGAAACCCTTCTCAATAGCTTAAAACAATCACTAATTTGTGGCCCTCCCTCGCGTTGATATTTCATTTCGGGAACAAGGCCCATGGCTTGGCAAAAATCTTCTTGATGTAGGCGCACAATACCTTTTAAATTTTCAATTCGATCATAACGTTTTACTAAAAGATAAGGTGTTTCCTTAGCGTAATGAATTGAGGCCTCAACTGCGTTTAAGCCAATCTTTTTGGCTAAATTAAGGCAAAAGCATTCATTTTCAATGAGGGAGGGGAAATCTCTATTAATGGGTTTTAAAATATGAGTACTTACAGCACCACTGATGGGGATAGCGATTTTGCCATCAATGAGGGCTACTGCTAATTTATCTTGAGCACCTGCTAAGGATAAACGAATGCCATCTTCGCCTGCTAGCATGGGCTTTTGATGCATAGTTTTTAGAATATCAAAAAGAGAATCCTCATTAATAAAGCGATAATCTGGTTTTAAATCAGCTAAAATGGCTCCTTCAGGAAGTAGACTCACAGCCCCGGCGCATTCACCACCAATTGCCTCCAATAGGGCAAAATCATTTTTTTCACTAATGCCTAAATGGCGAGCAATTGTTGTGCGAAGGTGGGCTTCTGGTAAAAGGCCACTAAAAAAGGGACGGCATTGTTTTGTCGAGTAAGTTATTTTTTCTAAAGGAAGGGAAAGAGATAGGGGAATATTATTTTTATTTTCTAAATAGCTATCTTCATAAATAAAGGTCATATCACCATAATTATCGACACTTAAAAAGCCAGATAGTTTTTGTTGAAGATAGACGTCTAATCTATGTTTCATCATTTTTTAGGCTCTCGTGTGATAAATGAAATTGGATGCCAAGCACTTGTAG
The DNA here is from genome assembly GCA_020161725.1 of Pseudomonadota bacterium. GTDB lineage: Bacteria > Pseudomonadota > Gammaproteobacteria > Legionellales > Legionellaceae > Tatlockia. The sequence continues at coordinate 5,000 of JAIUOG010000072.1, read as the reverse complement.
TACCTGCAAAATCTTGCCAATTTGGCAAGTTGGTTTACCCTTTTCCAAATCAATAATGAAACGTAAGCCCGTTCCTGCGGATAAAGCCAGATCACTTTGTGTGACATTTAGTTTTTTTCGTACTTTACGGATAATTTGCCCTAAATTTTCAGTTGATTGGATCATCGATTTTATTTTTTAGTTCCCGTACGGTAACTTTAGCGCTATTTTATTTAAAAATCCACAAAAAATTCCCGATCGGTAATAAATTATGGTTTTAGCGAATGATTTAAGATTAAAATTCCCGTACGGTAATATTTACTGAAAAACTTGAGTGTCCATTGTTTTATTGCAAAAATATATACCTCAGGGATTTAGGGAAAGGCGATGTTGATAAAAAGTCCAAATCGTGAAAATATTTCAATTAAGTTGTTTTGAAGGAGAAGTAAGTCATGCGGAAACTAGTACTTTGGGGACAACATATCGATGAATATAAGGAAATGTTTTCCTTAAGCGATAGTGATTTACAAAAATCGATTCTTGATTATGGTTCGGGTCCTAATGCTGTCAACGCAGAATTAACGGAAAAGGGAGGGCGGATTGTCAGTTGCGATCCTCTTTTTAATTTAGACAAGGATACTCTTTTTTCGAAAACCAGCTTAATTTTTGCCGACATGGCCGCAAAAATTAAAAAAGATAAAGACAAATTTGATTTTAGTCGTTACGGTAGTTTTCAACTGTTAATTGATGAGCGCAAAGAGGGCATCGATAAATTTTTTGCTGATTTTGATAAAGCAAAAGATGAACAGCGCTGCCTCGCAGTGAAAGAACATAATCTTCCCTTTGCTGATTTTAGCTTTGATTTAGCTTTATCTGCGCATTATCTTTTTGCTGATTTAGATGATCAGGATGTTAATTTTCATTTAGCCATTATTAAAGAATTAGCACGCGTTGCCAAAGAAGTGCGAATTTTCCCCCTAATTGATAGGCATAATCAGCCATCGCCTTTCTTAGGTCCAGTTTTACTTGGCTTACAAGCAGAAAATTATGGGGTTGAAGTTAAAGAAGTAAAATTTCATTTACAAGAAAGCGATAATGCGATGCTTCGTGTTTATGCCCAGCAGTGCCAAATATAAATCATGATGGATTTATATTCTTTACTTAAACCTGTACTTTTCCGTCTTGATGCAGAAAAAGCCCATCATCTCACTTTAGAAACGTTGAAATACTTACCTTCTTTTTTATTTCAGCAAAATATCGAAACAAAACCTGTAAAAGCCTTAAACTTAAGCTTTCCTCACGCTATTGGGCTTGCGGCGGGGCTTGATAAAAATGGGGAATACCTTAATGCTTTGGCAAAAATAGGGTTTTCATTCATTGAATTAGGTACGGTTACCCCCTTACCGCAAGTAGGCAATCCAAAACCAAGACTTTTCCGTATTCCTGAACATGAGGCAATTATTAATCGCATGGGTTTTAATAACTTAGGTGTGGATGCTCTAGTTGAGAATATAAAAAAGTCAGAATATAAGGGTATTTTAGGTATTAATATTGGCAAAAATAGGGTGACGTCCCTTCAAGATGCTGCCAAAGATTATTGCCATTGCTTAAAAAAAGTTTACTCCGAAGCCTCCTATATTACGATTAATATTTCTTCACCCAATACGGCTGATTTACGCCTGTTACAACAGGAAGAATTTTTTAATGATTTGCTTGGAGCACTCATAGAAGAGCAACAGCGGCAAGCGGATATTTATCAAAAATTAGTGCCTTTAGTCGTTAAATTATCTCCTGATGAAACGGATGAATCATTAAAAAGAATGGCAAATTCTCTTGTTGAAAAAAAGATAGCGGGAATTATTGCTACTAACACCACGGTTAATCATGAATCTGTTAGGCATGCCAAACAGGGTCAAGAAGAAGGGGGACTTAGCGGTAGTCCTCTTAAATCGCGTTCAACTGGTGTTTTATCTTTATTGAAAAAAGAAGTGGGTGATGAGCTAAGCCTTATTGGTGTTGGTGGAATAGATGGACCTTCAATTGCTAAAGAAAAAATCAATGCAGGTGCTTCTCTTTTGCAAGTGTATACAGGTTTAATTTATAAAGGACCTGAGTTAATACGAGAATTAGTAGCAGCTCTTTAGTTTAGCCTAAGGAGCAGTTGGTAATTTTGAAAACAGCAGATTTCCCTCTCCCCTTGTGGGAGAGGGTGCCCTTTAGGGCGGGAGAGGGGTAATCTAAAGGATTATTCTCACTTAAAGTAAAGGAAATTAACTTTATTTTATTCCCCCTCTCCTGTCCTTCGGACATCCTCTCAAGGAGAGAGGAATTGATTTTTTCAAAGTTGTTTGAAAAAAATGCCAGGATTCCTCAGAGCAAAGCGACTTGTTCGCAAGGTCCAGGAATCTCGCCAAGTGTTAAAATATCTATAATTATTTCACAAATTTTTCATTTAATTTACGAAACAAAAAGTTCAAAAAAAGCGCAGTTTCTTGGATAATTAAAGAATGGACTATATTTAAAATATCTAGGAACAGGGGATTTCTATGCCAAATTTAGACGTAAAATTTTCTAAATTAAAAACAAATGCCACAAGGGCGCTGGATAAGGATCCTGCTAAACGTGCACTTCATAATGAAGACTCTTTCCATATCGAGCGTACTCAGGAAATCACCCTAGAACAGCAGATAGAACAGCAAATTGAAATTGCTGAAGAAATTGAAGAGGCCAATGAGCTTGCTTTAGTCGAAGGTTGTCCTTTACCAATAGAAAACTTAGTTACATATACTAAATTTGAGCAACAATACAAAGCACAGGCTGAAGAAAAATATAGTAAAGAAGGGGCTGATAATTTATTTGCGGTATACAAGCAGGAATTTTTTGCCAATTTACCTAACGCAATTAAATTTTTATCGCCTGAGGCTGCGGAAGAAATTGCAAAACATTTGCCACAACTTGCTTCTCTCAATAAAGATAATTTACCCCAAGGTTTTTTTATACAAGAAACAGCCTCTGGAGAATTAGTATTAAATTTTGATAAAGAAAGAAAGTCTGCTAAGACAAATCCTTTTACGCCTGAGCCTAGAAGCTTTGATTTTGAACTTTCGGATTCATCTCAAATAGAACAACGAGAACAAGAGCTCAATACAGCCTTATCGACATTACAACCTGAAATGCTTAAGTTTTTAGAAGAATCTTATTTAAAGCATTTTCCTGAGCGTTATAAATTAGCCAATGGCGAGTTTTATGATGCCTTAAAAAAAATCAATGCTTATCAGGAACCAAGGCTTTCTTTATTTAAACAGTTTTTAAAAAATACAGGTTCTTCCCAGCATGATTTAGCTAAAACAGTCGAGGCTTTCGACTATTTTTGGCAGCAATTGGAAACACATGCCAAAAGAAATAAAACAAGCTTAGATTCAATTCCTGCAACTTGGACTACACCGCCTGGTGGTAATCCAATTGTCTATATGGAGCGTTTACTTCATATTTTAAAAAATGCATCCAATTTGGCAGATCAGATAAGAGAGCTAAAAACTGTCGATTCTTCTATAGATAAGGGTGATAAGCCACTTTCTTTGAATAATTACGGTGCTTATTATGCATCTCATTATGAAGCGTTTAAGTTAGTTTCAGCGGATATGGGATTTGAATATAATAGTGATGAGTTAAGTAAAATCCCTTTTTCTAAAGACTATAAAATATACGATGCAGCTCTTGAAAATAATTTATTAAACTCTGTATTTAAACGAATCTTTTTTCAGCCTAGAAATGCAGCCTTACCTAGACCAAGTGATGGCATTTGGTATGCAATAGCAAAGACTAATAACCCTTCGAAAAATCTATCTATAACTGCTTTAAAGGCCTTTCCTGAGGGTAGTATATTAGATTCTTCTATGTCAGCGTCTATAAGTATAGCGAAGCAAAATGATTGGGAGTTCTATCAAATTGATCCAAACAATCAGGGTCAAATACAGCAGGTTGAAATATCTGTATCTCTGTTTGTAGAGAAAACAAAAAGAGAGTTATATCTTGCAAAACGTTTTGTAGGACAGAATACAGCCGGTATTAGCCTCAATGAACTTCGAAATAATCGAGGTAAAAATGATAGTTCTTGGGAAAAAACATCATCTGATGAATATTATAAATTGTTTATTCCTTTATTTTGTTCTTGCCATGAACGTTATCAAGCAAATCAAAATTTAAATATTGTACCCTTGAGTGGGGCAAATAGGTTGCAACAAGGCCAGTATTTTATGGCTCGGTTCTCAGAATTATACAAAGCAGGTATTTATCTTAATATTAATGAAGTTAATCATTTAATCCGAATTTCCGCTCTCAGCGGGGCTAACGCAACAAAATTGGATGAGGTTTTTAAATACATTAAAAATCACCCTAAAGCGGTTTACGAATTTTTAAATGCTTATTCTAAAGTAAAGGAAGAATTTAAAACTACCCCAGAATCAGAAGACATTACCTACTATCGCAAAGGATTTATTGCCTTTCAGCAGGCTTTATTGCTTGAAAATGAACAGACTATCGAAACTGTTTTTAAAGATGAAATTCTTCCTTTTTTAATGTGCATTAAAGAAGGGGACAAGTTAGATCTTAATCAACTTAAACTTTGTTTCAATGATAATATCGATTCTCCTAATTTTCAATCCACCGTAAGAGCTCTGGCTAAGGCTGGCAAACCTTTTTCTATCACTAATTTTTATACAGCAGTTGATGAATTAAAGGCCTTAAATGAAGGTGATTTCTCAGGTATTTCAGCCATTTTAAAAGATAAATTGAAAATTGAAGAAAGCTTATCTTTGGATGGTAAAAAAGTAGGAAGTACGGAGTCAGAGGCGAAGTTAAAGTTAATTGACTATGTTGTCTTATTTAAAGAGTCGGTTGAATTAAATCAGCTTCAAAAAGAAGAAAAACCAGAGGTAAAAGCGGAAGGAGCTGTTCTTACAGAAGCAGAAGAGGCAGAAAAAGAAAAAAGAAGGGCGGAAAAGCAAAAGCAAGAAGAGCAA
>JAIUOG010000071.1 GCA_020161725.1 Pseudomonadota bacterium | reverse complement strand
TAAGCAAAAACTCTATCGTTATCACTTAAGAATAATTTTTTAAAACCCGATGTTGGCGTAAGTTCCAGAGGATTCACCTTATAAGTGACCATTTCCCATTGACCATCAATCCATTGTGGAATGGAAAAGGCTTCGTAAGCGGTTGGATCACTAAAAGGCAAATAAGCTAAACAATTAGCAATAAAAAATTCAGCTTGTTTTTGCTGCAAAGGGTTAAGTGTTTGGTTTTCAAGCTGTTTGAAAATATGGTTAAACCCATTTTGGAAAGCAAGACGTAAGGCACGGGTTAAGCTATGATTCCGCAGAAGTAAGACTGCCTCAACGGTTTGCCAATTAAAGAGACCTTGTTGTTCATGGCCCATCATCAATACTTGTAAAACCTTATGGGCAATAATTGCATCTTCATCCTGGGAGTTTAAATCCTCTAAATAAGCGGAATCAAAAAAATCAATATTTAAACCGGTTGCGATAATTGAGGCGGGTGTTGAGCCAGGCATAAATTATTTCCTAGTTGAAAAGCGGATATTTTATTTCTGTACAGCTTTTAAAATTCGTTCTCTAATACCAAACCACTGTTTTTGCTGAGGTGGTAATTCAATGGCTAAATAATCTACCTCTGCTTTATCTGCTATACGCAATTGATAGTAAAGATCAAAGGCAACTTCTTTGGCATCGGACGAAAATTGATAAAAATGATTCGCATAAGTTTCAGAAAGTGCCTGAAAGGCAAGCACATAAAGTTTGCCTTTTGTTGCTAACTCTTTAAGTTCAGAAGGCGAGTTAAAAGCAAATAAAGGCTTTTCTGGCTGGTAATGATCTTTTAAATGGCCAGAAACTCGTAGGGCGCTTTCTTCTTCTAAAGGGGCCTTATCTAAAAGATTTTTAATTTCATCTTCATGGATTAAACCATGGCGTAAGATTTTATATTGATGGGGTTCTCTAGCATCAACGATAGTGGATTCAATACCCACATCACAACGTCCACCCTCTAAAATCAATAAATCATCGTTTTCAAAGCTCTCTTGAACATGCAAAGCTGTCGTTGGGCTTATTTTGCCAAAAGGATTGGCAGAGGGGGCAACCAAAGGGAAACTGAGGGCGTCTAATAGCTTTTCTGCTAAAGGATGTTTAGGTGCCCTAATAGCTACGGAGTCTTGGCCGCCATTAACTAAGGGGTTTAATACGCCTTTTTTACAGGATAAAACTAAGGTTAAAGGGCCTGGCCAAAAATGATTTATCAATTTTTTTGCATAATCAGGAATAAAAGAAACCCATTGTGTTAGGTCTGCTTTAGCAGAAACATGCATGATTAATGGATGATTTAAGGGTCTATTTTTTATCTTAAAAATTTTATGAATAGCTTCTTCGCTAAGCGCATTGGCAGCAAGGCCATAAACGGTTTCTGTGGGAATGGCTACGACATCATTTTTATTTAAATGAGAGATTGCTAAATTTAAATCGGTTATTATCGAACTCATAAAATAAAAGCCCAAATCAAAATTGAGCAAAATTATTACACAAAATAGATTAAAAAAAAACATATAATAATGATTTAGTTGTTAAAAAAAGCAAGCGCTTTTGCGAAAGTTTGCTAAAATTACAGCTATGGGTTTTAGAAGCCAACCTCAAGGAAATTAAATTTCTAAAACTTAGGAATGTAAATTCTAAAGGCAAGTATCCAACTAAAGTTGTTTTTTATAAGACTAATCTCATGTTTAGGCTGTGGTTTTGTTATGGATAACACTAACGGAAGGTAATTCTTTTGGAGTTTACTTACGTTTATTAATGGAGTTAAACCTATGCAAACAATAAAAAAAATCTCGTCTCTCGCACTTTCTTTCTCTTTAACCATGCCATTAGCCGTTTTAGCTGCCGATGTTGAACCCTTAGAAAAAAAATCGCTCAATGATTTAAAAAAGGATTTCGATATTATTGTGCCAGGTAAGCCTTTGCTAAAAATGTCGGCTAATACCTTAAATTATATTAAAGAGAATACTGACCTAAACCAAATAACCCATATTAGAATGCGTCAGCAATACTATGGTTTTGAGGTTTATGGCGGTTATGCCATTCTTCATACTAAATCCAAAACTAAAAACCTCTATAAAACGGATGAAAAAGTCAGTATGAATGGCGAGGTTTATAAGGAATTAGAGAAAGAATTAGGTGCTCCAACAAGTGATTATGTTAAAAAGGGAATGGATGCTTTAGCCTATTTTAAAGATAAATATGAGAATTTAGATTTAAGTGAAGAAAAGGTTGAACCCATAGTTTATATAGATGATGACAAAAAGGCACATTGGGCTTATCGAATTAGCTTTCACGTTCGTTATGATGATAAAATTCCTGAAAGACCGACAGCAATTATCGATGCTAATAATAACCATATTTATGCACAATGGAATGATATTAAAACTCTGGTTAAAAAAGCAGTATATGGCATGGGTTATGGTGGTAATGCAAAAATGGGTGAATATCAATTTGGTAAAACCCATCCTTTGCTATCAATGACAAGGGATTATGCAACAGATACTTGTTATATGGAAAACCCCTCGGTCAAAATTGTTGATATGAAGCGTGAATATAGTTCGTCTAATAATCCTATGTCTTTTAAATGTATCTATGATGAAAGTTTACCTGCTTTGACTTTTTGGACAGGCTATCAAGCAGATGGTTATGACAAAAATAATGGTGCTTTTTCACCCTCTAATGATGCCTTATATGCAGGTAGTATTGTTAAAACCTTCTATAAGGAATGGTATGGAAGTGAGGTTTTAAGGTTATCTAATAAAAAACCTATGAAATTAGTAATGCGTGTTCACTATGGTAAAGGTTATGATAACGCATATTGGGATGGTAGGCAGATGACTTTCGGTGATGGTAATGACAAGGAATTATACCCTTTAGTTTCTCTAGGCATAAGTGCTCATGAAATAAGCCATGGCTTTACAGAGCAAAATTCCGATCTTGAATATCATTTTCAATCCGGTGGTATTAATGAGTCCTTTTCTGATATGGCTTCACAAGTCGCTGAATATTATGTAACTGGTACAAATACTTGGCAGATAGGCAGCGAGATTTTGAAAAAAGATGAAGCCTTAAGATATATGGATAAGCCAAGCCGTGATGGGCGTTCTATTGATTCAGCATCACAGTATAAAAAAAGTATGAATGTTCATTATTCAAGCGGGGTATACAACCGTTTATTTTATCTCATGTCTAATAATGCTGGCTGGGATGTCAAAAAAGCCTTTGAAGTGATGCTAAAAGCAAATATGGACTATTGGCGTCCTACCTCTAATTTTGCAGAAGCAGCCTGCGGTGTGCTCAATGCAACAAAGGATTTAGGTTATTCATTAGAAGATGTTAAATCTTCTCTTGATAAGGTAGCAATTAAATATTCTCAATGTGTTTTATAGAAATTTGACCTTTCTCCTTGGGAACGCTTTAAATTTTCTTGCCCCGCTACTTGTTCGCGGGGTGACATGTCCCACGAAAAAGAAATTTATTTAAAGAATTAGAGAAGCTATTTTTTCAAAAAGTTCATACAAAATCTGTCATTCCCGCGTAGGCGGGAATCCATTTCTCAACAAATTCAATAGCTAAGTTAAAAATAGATTCTTGCCTACATGGAAATAACATAAGAGAATAAAATGGCCTTTTTTTAAATTTTTTTCTATTCTAAAAACAATCTTTTTCCTAAGATATGTCAATGCCGGTCTATTTACTTGGTTTCAAATCAATCCATTATAAAATTCCTTTAAGTGCTCACCGACCTCTTGAAACTTTTCCATATGAATATGATGCCCGCCAGATAATTCTAGTGTTTTTAAATTCGGAACAGTTTTTATACGTTGAGTTAGCATTTCCTTATCAAAAGAAAAGCCATTATCTGCAGCAATATAAAAGGCTGGTGCTTTAATATTCTTAAGGCAAGAAAGTACCTGGATTTCGGTCATACGTAAGGGGCTCGTATGTAATAAACGTCTATCATGCCGCCAAGAAAAACCTTTTTCATTTTGCAGAAGCCCTCTTTGACAAATTATCTTGGCATAAGGAAGGGCTAGATATCCTTTTTTAGCTCGGATCTCAGCTGCAAATTCTAAACTAGGATAGATATTAGAAAATTTTCCTTTTTTATGAATCACTGCTGTATGTAAATAATGTTCTAATTGCGAAGCGCAACTACTGTCAGGCGCTGAAAAAGGGCCTAAGGCTTCAATAAAAACAAGCGAGGCTATTTTATCGTGAACAACGCCGCCAATAAGGCTAGCAATGCAAGCACCCATAGAATGGCCTAAAAGGTGAACTTTTTCAAAATGAAAAGCATTAATAATATCGACAATAGTAAAGATGCTATCGCTAAAATGATAATAACAACCATCGGGAAGATGGCTTGATAAGCCATGGCCTGGCAAATCGATAGCAATCACATAAAAGGATTGAGCAAGTTGAGGGGCAAGTAATTCAAACGAATTAGCATTATCGAGCCAGCCATGTAAAGCAATTAATGGCGGATTCTTTTTTTGCCCCCAACTTTTATAGGCTATTTGAAATCCAGGGATTTCAATGGTGGATTCGTACATCATTTTTCCTAACCTTATTATTTAGTGTAGGCCTTAAAAATATAATTTCCAAAAAGAACAAACTATTCTCTGCTAAAAAGTCTAGATAAACTTAAATTTAAGTTTTTTTCTAGGGCTTTTTCTCCTTTCTGTAATACCAAAGCCCAATTAAAATTGGAAATCAGCTTTATTTCTTTGAGGTTAGGCAAGCGATAGGGAAGGCGCTGGCTTAAGAAAAATAAACTAAGCTTGCTTAAATCCTGGCTTAAATGATATTCAGCTTCAGAGCTACGATGGATTAATTGTAAATCGAGTAAGGTTTTTTGCATGTCTTGAATATCAATTGAATAAGGATGGGGGCTACTATGGATAAGTTCGTCCAAAGTTAAACCTCGGCCTTGTTGTTGTGCTTGCCAAAGAGCATATAGCCAAATTAAGGCATGTGAAAAACCATCTAAGGATTTTCCTACTCTTCTTTCATGACCAACCGATAAGGCATAAGAGACCTCAGCGCCTAAGAGGGTAATAAACCAACACCAATAGATCCAAATGAAAAAAATAGGCAGGATTGCAAAGGCACCATATATCAATTGATAGCTATCATAATGGGATAAATAATAGGTAAAGGCATGCTTTGCCGTTTCAAATAATAGGGCTGAAAAAAGGCCGCCAATCAAACCGTGGGTGAATTTGACAGGGCAATTAGGTACAACAATATATAAAAAGGTAAAGCCTAAAATAGATAGACTAGCTGGCACTAAATTTAATAAGAGAGACGGCGCTTGGTTAAGATGTAAAAAAGGAATAGATGCAATATAAGAACTAACGACCAAACTTAAACCTAAGATCACAGGTGCTAAGGAAAGAATAGCCCAATATAAAAGAAAGGCTGCAATTCCTTTTCTTGGTGTGCTGACATGCCAAATTCGATTCATTGCTCTTTCAATAGTAAACATTAATAAAAGCGCTGTAATAAATAAGGTAATAATGCCAATTGTTGAAAGCTTAGACACCTGCATGGAAAATTGTTGCAAATAACCTTGGATGATTTTTCCCGTAGTGGGTACAAAATTATCAAAAATGAAATTCTGTACAGGACCACTTAAATTTTGAAATACGGGTAAAGAGGATAAAACTGATAAGCCGACAGTCATTAAAGGAATAAGTGCTAAAAGGCTTGTGAAGGCAAGTGCAGAGGCTCTGTAGGTGCAATCGTCCTCCAAGAAATGTTGATAGGTAAATTGGATAAAATTGATGGTTTCTTGTAATTTATCTTTGAACCAGTCTAAGGATTTATTTCTCACGAATTTTCATTCCTGTTTGTACTTTTCTTTTTTTATAACATAGATAAGTTAAACCCTTCAAAATTCTCTTTATATCAAGAAGCAAAGTATAAGCGTAGCTAGAGGCAATGAAAGATCAAATCGCTATAGTAAATTTAAAGTTTAAGTTAAAATTATCTCTGTCTTTTTTTAAACTGCCAGAATATGAGTTCGAATTATCAATTCAAAATAAAATCGATTATGGGCGGTGCTATAGGTAATTTAGTCGAATGGTATGATTGGTATGTGTATTCCGCTTTTGCCTTCTATTTTGCACCTGTTTTTTTCCCAAAGAATAATTCAACCAGTCAGTTATTAAACACCTCCGCTATTTTCGCAGTTGGCTTTTTAATGAGGCCGTTGGGGAGTTGGTTTTGGGGGCGCTATGCGGATAAGCATGGCCGAAAATCAGCGCTTTTATTTTCAATTATGATGATGGGGTTAGGCTCTCTTACCATAGCACTCACCCCTGGCTATGAGAGTATTGGTATCTATGCACCACTATTGTTAATTGCTGCTCGATTATTACAGGGCTTAAGTATCGGTGGCGAATATGGTGCTAGTGCGACTTATTTAAGTGAAACGGCAGGGGCTGCATATCGTGGCTTTTATTCTAGCTTTCAATCAGTCACATTAATTTTAGGGCAATTATTTGCCTTATCAGTACTTCTTTTATTACAGCATGTTTTTTTAGAGGCTCAACAAATTGAAGCTTGGGGCTGGCGAATTCCTTTTTTTATCGGCGCTTTATTCGCTTTAGTGGCAGTTTATATGCGTCGAAACATGGAAGAAACAGACGCTTTTAAATCCTTAGGGAAAAAGGATTTACAAAAGAAGGGTATTTGCGAACTCTTAAAATACCCAAGGCAAATTACGATTGTTGTTGGGTTAACGATGGGCTCTATTGTTGCTTTCTATACTTATACCACTTATATGCAAAAATTCATGGTGAATACGGCCGGTTTAAGTAAGGAAACTGCGACTTTAATTTCAGCACTTTCACTGGTATTTTTTATGTTAATTCAGCCTATTATTGGTTTGATATCAGACAAAATAGGTCGAAGGCCTCTGCAAATTACCTTCGGTATTCTAGGGACTTTATTCACAGTACCTATTTTAACGGCTCTTAGTAAAACTAATGATGTTTTAATTATCTTCTTGCTGCTTTTAGCTGCTTTATTAATTATTTCTTTTTTCACCTCCATTTCTGCGGTGGTAAAGGCTGAATTATTCCCAACTGAAATCCGTGCCTTGGGCGTTGGATTGCCTTTTGCTATTACAGTCTCTCTATTTGGCGGTACTGCAGAATATGTTGCCCTATGGCTAAAAAATATAGGCCATGAAACATGGTTTTATTGGTACGTCACAGGCTGTATCGCTATATCCTTAATTGTGTCTTCCTTAATGAAGGAAACGAAGAATAATGTCGATAATTTCTATACAACGCTTTCCTTGAGTGAAGAAAAAAATCAACTCGCCTAAAACATAGCATTTTGAAAGATCATGGGTATACTATGTTTTTTTCGACCGCTAATTACCAATGATCACCTTATACCATTACCCTAAATGCTCTAAATCAAGAGCCTGTTTACAGCTTTTACAAGAGCAAAATTGCGCTTTTCAATTGATTGGTTATTTTAAAGAAGGCTTAAAAAAAGAAGCACTGTTAAATCTAATTTCAATGTTAAGTTGGGATGATTTAGTCAGAGCTAATGAAGCTATCTATAAAGAATTAAATTTTCAAAGCCTTAATCAAAATCAAAAAATAGATGCCATCATAAATCACCCCGAGCTTTTACAAAGACCTCTTTTAATCAAAGGCAATAAGGCTATTGTTGCAAGACCCCCTGAAAAAACATTGGAGTTTATCCATGACTAAGCCTTATATATTAGTGCTCTATTATTCTCGAACAGGTTCTACAGCAAGCCTTGCTCAATATCTTGCGCGAGGTATTGAATCGGTTGATGGGATTGAAGCGAGAATAAGAACAGTTCCTCCCGTATCGACAACAGTTGAAGCTGTAGATAAACCAGTACCGGATGTGGGCGCACCTTATGCTACATTAGATGATTTACGTCTTTGTCAAGGACTTGCTCTAGGAAGTCCAACCCGCTTTGGTAATATGGCGGCTCCATTAAAATATTTCTTAGATAATACCTCTGCTCTTTGGCTCGCTGGTGATTTAGTTGATAAGCCAGCCGTTGTTTTTTCATCATCATCATCAATGCATGGTGGTCAAGAAACGACCCTAACTAGCATGATGTTGCCTTTACTTCATCATGGCATGATGCTTTTAGGCATTCCTTATACTGAAGCTTCATTGAATACAACCTTAACCGGTGGCACACCTTACGGGCTTACTCATGTTGCGGGGATTGAGAATAAAAATCCTCTTAGCCAGGATGAAATTCAGTTAGCAAAATTTTTAGGCAAACGTTTGGCTGAAGCTTCAAAAAAATTAGCTAAAGCCTAATCAGTTTAGAGGAAAAAAGTGTGAAAATAATTAGTTTTAATGCAAATGGCATACGAGCAGCCGCTAAAAATGGCTTTTATGAGTGGTTGGCTTTACAGGATGCTGATTTCGTTTGTTTACAAGAAACCAAGGCACAGGTTGCTCAACTTATACCTGAAGAACTCTATTATCCAGCAAATTATTTCTGTGATTTTTTTGATGCAGAAAAAAAGGGATATAGTGGTGTTGCTATTTTTGCTCGAAAAAAACCCCTTAAAATAGTTAAAGGTATGGGCTTTGATCATTGCGATAAAGAAGGACGTTATATCCAATTTGATTATCCAAAATTAAGCGTTATTTCACTTTATTTGCCTTCAGGAACCAGTGGCGAGGGTAGGCAGGCTGTTAAATATGAATTTTTAGCTGATTTTGCAAAGCATCTTATCAATTTAAAAAATGATGGGCGTGAGCTTATCATTTGTGGTGACTATAATATTGCGCATAAAAAAGAAGATTTAAAAAATTGGCGTTCAAATCAAAAAAACTCAGGCTTTTTACCTGAAGAACGCGCTTGGATGGATGAGCTTTTTAGTACCTTAGGTTTTGTCGATGCCTTTCGTCTAATTAATCAAGAGGAAGGGCATTATACTTGGTGGTCTTATCGCAATAAAACAGCCTGGGAAGGTAATGTGGGTTGGCGGATTGATTACCAGGTGATTACCCCAGGCCTATCGGATTCCGTTTTAAATGTAGCGATTGCCAGAGATAAACGCTGGTCTGATCATGCTCCTTTAATTATCGAATATAAAGGAGAATGGTGTGCTTAAATTAGCAAGTTGGAATGTTAATTCTTTAAAGGTTCGTTTAGAGCAGGTATTGAATTGGTTAGATGAAACCAATACCGATATTTTAGCTTTACAAGAAACTAAACTGACTGATGAAAATTTCCCCGCACAGATTTTTAGAGAAAAAGGCTTCCATATCAGTTTTATTGGACAAAAAACCTATAATGGGGTGGCTATTATCAGCCGTTATCCTATGACTGATATTGAAATGATTATCCCTGATTTTGAAGATCCGCAACGCCGGTTTTTGGCAGCAACCATTGGCGAACTTCGTTTAATTAACCTCTATGTACCCAATGGCAGTTCAGTTGATTCAGACAAATACCCTTATAAACTTCAATTTTTAGAAAAAATTAAGGCTTATATTGAATCCCAAATGCAAATGCATTCCAAGCTTGCCGTCGTAGGTGATTTTAACATTGCTCCAGAAGACATTGATGTACATGACCCTGTTTTATGGCAGGGAAATGTCCTAGTTAGCCCTCCCGAAAGGCAGGCTTTTCAAGAATTATTAGCGCTTGGGCTAATTGATTCTTTTCGCCATAAGGCAAAAGATGAAATTGCTTATAGTTGGTGGGATTATCGCCAAGCTGCTTTTCGCCGTAATTTAGGTTTACGTATTGACCATATTTTATTATCACAGCATCTAAATGACTTTTGTAAACAGTCACAAATTGATAAAGCCCCAAGAAAATTAGAAAGAGCATCTGATCATGCACCTGTGTGGGTGGAGTTGGATATATTGTAGTCATTTACCAAGGGATTCCAAGAAAACGTTTTATTGTCCCCAAAGTATGTCATTCTTGCCTTCGCGAGAATGACATAATAAAAGCATATTTAACTCTTATAAAAAAATCTGCTTCCCTCTAGCTCAATAAATAGGTATCTTAATTTTAGATAACTTACAGGGATGAAAATGAATAAAAAATGGATTGGTTTTTTAATTGGCTTAGCCTGTTTTAGCACACAAATTTGGGCTGTTTCGGATGAAGTGATGCTTTTAAATAAGGTTACTAGTTCTTCAACTCAGCAAAATATGTCACCAAAAGAAGCTTTACTAAGGCTTAAAGAGGGTAATCAGCGATTTTTATCGAATACGATGGTTAAAAGAGACCTCATTGGTCAAGCAAAAAATGCGTCCTATGGCCAGTATCCATGGGCAGTAATCTTAAATTGTATGGATTCACGCTCTGTCCCTGAGCTCTTTTTTGACCAAGGGCTTGCTGATTTGTTCACCATAAGAGTGGCAGGCAATGTATTGAATAAAGATATTTTAGGTAGTATGGAATTTGCTACCAAAGTTGCGGGGGCAAAATTAATTGTGGTTTTAGGTCATACTTCTTGTGGGGCTGTAGCCGGAGCCTGCCATGATGTTAATTTAGGTCATTTAGATAATGTGTTAGATAAAATTAAACCAGTCATTGCAACAAGTAAAAATGAGGCTGCAACGACCGATTGCAATAAAGCAGAACTAATAGACATTATTGCTAAAAATAATGCGATGAGCGTGGCTAATCAAATTCAAGAACAAAGTCCAATTATTAAAGATTTGTTAGCCAAAAAGCAGATTGGTATTGTAGCTGGTGTGCATGATATCAAATCAGGCAAAGTGACCTTTTTTAATGAAGGGCGTTTTGTTCCTTTAAACTAAGCAAAATAGCAGAGTCATGATAATAAAGAGGGTATTTTCCCTCTTTATTTTTAACTTCAAGTTGGTGCAAAGCTAGAGCTGGCTACATTTGCTCTATTTTCTTCATGCAGTTCTCTTAGTTCATTTATCATTTGGCTTAAACTAGCCATCGATGAGCTCATGATATCTACTAGGTTAGTTAATATTTGTTCTGGGTTAGGCGCCAGTAAACTTGCAGCTTCTTGTTCTAGTTTTTTGATTTTTGTTAAGAGTTGTTGTTGAGCTCGCATTTGTTTGGCATTTTTGGCTGGATTTGTTTTTAATTTTATTTTTATTTCAAAAATCTGAAAACACTTATCTAGGTAGCTAAGTATATTTTCTTTGCTAGGCTGATAGGTTACTGCTTCTTTCATTTGCTGGGTGGAAATATTATTTTTTTCCTCTTCTTCTAAGGAGCTATCTAATAAGTTAAGCGAGTTATTTGCTGTTTCTAATGTTTTTAAGCCCGTTTTTTGAGTGCTAATGATGGTTTTTATATTACGGCCTAATTCAGCAATTTCTTTTTCATTCAATAGGTTGCAAAACTTATTGAAAATCTCTTCTAATTTTATTTTTGCGTCAGCGATATCTTCATCCATAAGCATTGCTTGTAAATAGGGTTGTTCGAGTAATAGTTTTCTAATTTCAAGTATTTGCTTATTTAAACTACGCGCAGTTGCCTTAGGCAAATGGCTTAAAGCTTTTTGCTCCGTTTTTTGAGCGTTATATTGATGAATAAAGGGCTTTATTTTCTCTTTTTGAGAAGGATTTTGATTAAGATAGAATTCTAATAAAATAACCATTTTTTTATAAAATGAGCCCGAACTTAACAACATAATATTTTCATCATATACAGCACGCAAAGGATGTTTGCGGGTGGATATTAAATGATGAGCAAAAGGTAGGCCCTGTTCATCTGTGAATAATAAAGAACTCCCCTTTTTAACCAAGATATCAAGGCAATCTACAAGAGAGGGTTGCTTATCAGCTGGTTGAGCAAAGCAATAATGAATTGCTGTTAGGTAATGGTTACCCTTAGCTACGACAGGATAGGTATTAATATCTAATTCGCTATATTCAATAATAAAGCTTAAAAGCATTGCATTAGCTGTATTGAGGGCCATAGGTAAATAATGTGGTAGTAGATGATAGAAAGCATCTAAATTTTTTGCAGCATCAAGTTGATTATCCAAGATTAATCTATTAAATAAACTCTCACCTGCTCTTTGAAAGGCTATTTGAAGTTTTTGAATTTCCTGTAGTTCGTTTAAAGGAATTTGGTTATTTATTAATTCTAAACCAGTCAGTTGTTTGATTAGATTTGACAGTAAGGGGGCTCTAGCAGTCTCCTCAGCTTGCATGATTTTTGCAAATTGTTGCCTTATTTCCTCTAGCGCTTTAGCAACAGAAGCAACGGGTTTCTCTGATTTTTGAGTTTTTGAATGGTGAGTACTCTCTGTTTTTAATGGTAATTCTTCTATTTCGATTTGGGAACTTGGCGCTTCTTTGGAAAGATTGCCATTTGCTATTTCATTACTAACCGCCTCAACCATCTGCTTTAGAAGTATTTGTATTTGTATATAATGTTTATGATTGGTTAAATCAATTAATTCGTC
>JAIUOG010000070.1 GCA_020161725.1 Pseudomonadota bacterium | reverse complement strand
AAGGATAATTATCCTGGCGTTGAATGCTGGAATTTTGGTCCTGACTACATCATCCCTAAACCCATTGACCCGCGATTAAAGGAGCGGGTGGCGCTTGCAGTTGCTAAAGCAGCTATAGCAAGTGGTGTCAGCAGAATCAGCGAATAATTCGATTGATTCTGGCTTAACCAATATTAAGGAGTTTACTTTGCATACTGAAAACAAAAAAAGCTATATGGTCATTGGCTGGTTAATTTGTGCCCTTGGTGCAATTTATTATAGTTATGAGTATTTTCTGCGTATTTCCCCAAGCGTTATGGAACATTCTTTGAGGGAGCATTTTGGCTTAACAGCGACTGGTTTTGGTATGTTGTCGGCCTTTTATTACTATGCTTATGTACCCTTACAAATTCCTGTCGGTGTTTTATTAGACCGTTATGGACCAAGATTGCTGATTACCATTGCTTGTTTAATCTGTGTAGTTGGAACCTTTATGTTTGCTGGCACCACAGTATTTTGGATTGCTGCATTAGGTCGATTTTTAGTTGGTTTTGGTTCAGCTTTTGCTTTCGTTGGTGTTTTGAAGCTAGCAACTATTTGGTTGCCTGAAGATAAGCTAGGTATGGTGTCTGGTATGGCAGCAGCCCTAGGAACTATAGGGGCTATGATTGGTGATAACCTACTTGGCGCTTTGGTTATGGACATTGGTTGGGAAAGAACAGTGAATCTAACCGCTTATGCCGGTATTATTTTAGCTGTTATCCTTTGGTTTGGTATTCGCGATAAAAAAAGCACGAATCAAAAACAAAGTGGTACAGTTGATTCTTTTAGAAAAAGTATGATTGATTTAGGTATTATTGTTCGTAATAAGCAAATTTGGCTAAATGGGCTTTTTGGTTGTTTAGTTTATTTACCAACGACTGTTTTTGCAGAATTATGGGGAATTCCTTATCTTAAGCATGCACATGCATTAACTCAGTCCCAGGCAGACTTTGCTAACTCCCTTCTCTTTTTTGGGTTTACGTTAGGTGCGCCAACAATGGGTTATATTTCTGACAAATTAAAGCGCCGTAAACCACCCATGCTATTTGGAGCGATGGGTGCTGGTATCGTCATGATGATAATTTTATATATGCCAAACCTAACAGCAACTCAGATTAATGGATTAATGTTCGTTTTAGGGTTATTGTATAGTGCACAATGTATTGTATTTGCTGTAGGCCGCGAAGTAAGCCCTAATGAGGCTGCTGGTACCGCAATGGCAATGACTAATATGCTAGTCATGTTGGGTGCTATGTTTTTACAACCAATGGTAGGGAAATTATTGGATTTCAGTTTAGCTTCACATATGGCCAATATTCCCCTGCAAGATGTCCCGGTTGATAAGTTGCATCAATTATATACCGCAGATGATTATCAATTTGCTTTATCGATCATTCCTATCGGTATTATTATTGCTGCTATATTAACCTTCTTCTTGAAGGAAACTTATGCTAATGCAGATAACTAGAACGGTAACAAGACAGCAAACCCTCTTAGGTGCATTAATATGTACCGTGGGGGCTTTTTTCTATTGTTATGAGTTTGTATTAAGAATCATTCCTGGTGCTTTACAAAGCGAATTGAGTGCGGCATTTGGTCATATTTCTGCAACCACTTTCGGTGAACTATCGGCCTTTTATTATTTTGCCTATTCACCAATGCAAATGCCTGTTGGTATGTTAATGGATAGATTTGGTGCAAGGCGCCTTTTAACCTTTGCTTGCCTCTGTTGTACAGTTGGTTCTTGGATGTTCACTGATACCTCATCTATGTTTATTGCAGGCTGTGGGCGGTTTTTAGTTGGTTTTGGTTCTTCTTTTGCCTTTGTGGGTGTTTTATCCTTAACCCTTAATTGGCTGCCTCGCCGTTATTTTTCACTGGTTGCCGGTTTAATTACAACCTTGGGAATGCTTGGTTTAGTTTATGGTGAAGTAAAAATCACCGAAATGGCTGATACCATGGGCTGGCACCATGTATTATCGCTGATGGTAGCAATAGGGGCGGTACTTACTGTTGTTATTCTTTTAGTAGTCCGTGATGGCCCTGAAGATACAATGACCTATCATAAGCATCCTCTACCTGAGTTTTTTAATAATGTTTGGCAAGTGCTTTCTTCTCCCCATGTTTGGTTAATTGGCTTTGTAGGTGCTTGTCTTTACACCTCCTTATCCGTGTTTGGTGAACTTTGGGGTAAAACTTATTTGGAGCAAGCTCATCACCTTACCAAAACAGAGGCTGCAAGAACGGTTTCAGCTATGTTCTTAGGTTGGGCTGTTGGTGCTCCCATTGCCGGCTATCTATCAGATAAATCAGGTAGACGCGTTTTACCTTTAACTCTCGGTGCAGTTTTAGCCTTTATTTGTATTAGTTTGGTTTTATACTATCCTCACTTATCTTATACATGGCTTAATATTTTGTTATTTCTATATGGTGTATTTTCAGCGACAGAGATAATTGTATTTATTATGGCTAAAGAAAATATTGGCGCTAAATTATCTGGAACTGTTTTTGCGGCTGTTAATATGATTGTAACGCTGGGTGGAGTTATTTTTCAGCCTTTAGTAGGAAAGCTTTTAGATACCTTTGGTGATAGCGGTATCGTTGAAGGTGAGCATATTTATACAGTAACTGATTACCAAATTGCTTTGTCTATTTTACCTATATCTTTACTTTTTGTTTTAATCCTTGCTTTTTTTATGAAGGATAAGAGTTCTTTAAATCATGAATAATCGTACTGCCTTAAATTAAGATTTAGGGCAGTTTTTTCTTTTTAGTATTAAAAAAACCAATTTAAAATGATAGGTATTAAGATAGGCACTATGATAGCTGTCGCAATACCATTAATCCCCATGGCAAGTCCTGCAAAAGCACCAGATAATTCATTAATCCTAAATTTGTGCGCGGTACCAATTGCATGAGCAACTAAACCTGTTGCAAAACCACGTGCTCTCGGATCATTAACTTTAAGCAAATTAAAAATCGGTGTTGAGATAAGTGCGCCAAAAATACCCGCGATAATAACGAAGATGGCGGTTAAGGAAGCAAGGCCACCAATATGATGTGACACGCTCATAGCAATAGGGGTTGTAGCTGATTTAGGTGCCAAAGATAAGAGTACAATTTTACTACCACCAAATAACCAGGCAATAACTACCACGCTGACAATCGCTAAAATAGAACCTGCAATAAGAGAGCAAACAATAGGAAAACTGGCTGATTTAATATGTTCATAAGCACGGTATAAAGGAATTGCTAAAGCGACTGTTGCGGGACCAAGTAGAAAGTTAATAAATTGGGCACCATTAAAATAAGTTGCATAATCAAGCTTTATAAAATGAAGGATTAAAATTAACAACAAAATTGCACTAATAACAGGGTTTACTAGGGGATGAAAATTAGCTCGCCTATAAAGATAATCGCCAATTTGATAGGCGATAAGCGTTAATGTTAAAGGAATAAGGGGCGAGCTAATTAATATTAAAGGTATCATTTTTCATTCCCTTTCTGACTAAGACCTAATAAAAATTGCATCATAAGACCTGTAAAAATCAATGTAATAATTGATGAAAATACAAGGGCAGTACTAATAGGTAGCCATTGCTCTTTTAATAAAGGTAATTGTTGTATGATACCGACACCCGCAGGAACAAATAATAAAGGCAAGTAATACAAAATTGTAAGAGACGTATTCTGTAGAGCATCTGATAATTTTTTTCGTTTTACTAAAACGATGAACAGTAAGATCATACCAATAACAGAACCGGGGATAGGCAAAGAAAAACCGATTTGAATAAGGCTGCCTACTAATTGAAAAAATAACAAAGTTGTAAATGAAAATAAAAGACTCATTATCAATAACATCAAGAGAGAAGATAATTTATATTATGATGGTTTAAATACAGCAAGCAACTCTTGAGCAGGTATTCGTCTATTTGCAGCACAACTTATAAAGCGTTTTACAGGAAAAGAAAAAATATCAGCATCTTCATAATAACGTCTTGTTAAAGCAGTATCATGATTTGAAATAATTACTGTAATATTTTTTTTACAGGCTTTTTGAGCCAGTATAGCGAGTTCAATCTGATCGTTCTCATCAAATTTTTTGTTAGTATAAGAAACAAAATTGGCAGACTCTGATAAAGGTACATAGGGTGGGTCACAGTAAATCAGATCGCCCGGTTTAGCTAATTTAAACGTTTGCCTAAAATCGGCTTTGATAAAGTTAGCCCTTTGTGCTTTTTGATAAAAGGACTGCATTTCTTGTAAGGGAAAATAAGGTTTTATATAACGACCAAAGGGAACATTATATCCTCCTTTTTGATTGTAGCGGCACAAGCCATTGTAACCATGGCGGTTTAAATAGAGAAAAAGGGCGGCTCTTAATCTTATATCATTACAAGCATTAAATTGTTCACGTAATTCATAATAGCGAAGCGCACTATTATTTTCAGGCTTAAAGTAGCTAGCACAGAATTGAATGAAATCACTACCTTCATTTTGCAAAATTTGGAATAAGTTCACGAGATCAAGATTATTTTCTGCAAGTAAGTATTGAGGAAAATTAGAGTTTAAAAAAATAGATGCAGACCCTGTAAAAGGCTCAATTAATCTTGTCGCTGGCTGAAAAGAACTTAAAATCATTTCAATACAGCGAAATTTATTTCCAGCCCATTTAAGAAAGGGTTTGGTTCTAGTCATAAGAACTTAAGCACGAAAATCCAATCTTCGAAGTATCACTGATATGGTAAAAATTAGCAATGTGGAAATGAAGGCTAATTAAAAATTATCCTAGTTTATTTAATTACTTGGTGTGGGTAGATTGCTACTTGAACTAGGTTGATTAGCAGTAATATCTTTGGGCTTATGGAAAAGGGACCACCTTTTTTTCAAAGTTCTTCGCGGTGTTTCTGGCGATGCTGTGATACCAGTTGTAGTGCCATCTTGAGGTGGCAGGGCTGCTTCTTTTTCTTTGTATGCCTTATCTTTAAATTCTAATATCTCTAAGGCAGGAGACGTATTAAGATGGTCAACTATTAACTCATCAAATCTTGCTTCAGCTCCTTGTAAATTATTGTAAGATGCTTTTTCAATATCCTTTATTAAGATTATAAAGCTATTAATAAGACTCACTTGGTTTGTTGATGTATTTTCATATAACTTTGTAAAGTTAGTTTTATTCTCTTCAATATTGGGATTTACAGGGCATTTTGCTCCGTCTGCTAAATAAGTTTTTACTACATCCTTAAGCTTTTTAATTTTTCCCTGTTCTAAAAACTTATAGGCTGCTTTTAAAAAATCATAGTTATCTTGCAGTTTTGCTTGCTTAAAAATGGCTTCCATCCCGCTATTATTATTTTTAATAAAATAACGAAGAAGGTTGCAATTACATTGGTTGGATTGCTTGTCTGTATCTTTATTTGTTTTATCTTTAATGATGCACATAATAGCCATTTTTATTTTGTCATATGCTTTAAATTGTACACTAAAAATAAACAAAGACCAAAAAAAAGGCATATGTATTTTTTTAAATCGAAATAAATCAATCAATTAGATAAAATATTTTAGATGGTTTATTTCACCATTATATTAATAAAAATATTCATGATGATTGAGCTTTCACCCGCATGTCGCTATGATTCCAGCATAAATTATTGAAAGAGCTATTTATGTCTAATTTAACGGAATTATTAAGACCGACTTGGGGTGCTACACATTGGATTTTAGAAGGTTGGAACCAGATTTCTGCTGAGGAAAAACAAAGCATTGAAAAAAGAATGGATGCCGTTTTTAAACATGGTCTGCCTTTTAAACTTAAGCATGATAAATTACTTTATATCTATGCTTTTTCGCTATTGGCGCAATTAGAAGTATTAGCTATACAAATACCACTCAAATTTGCTTCTAAAATGGCGTCGAAAGAGCATTCTGCTCTTATGCATCAACAATTATTAGATGAAATTTTTCATGGTTTGGTTTTCACCAAAATAGTTTATTTATTATCTTCCCCCTTGGCAGAGCCGCCTGCTTATAGTGAAAATATTGAAAAACTTTGTAATTTTGTTCGCCAAGAAGAATGCCCTAAAATTGCTATAGTCATGCTAAATCTAATTGGTGAAGGTTTAATCGAAGAGATTTTTACCAGTCTCAAAGAGCAAAATATAGCCTCAGAGATGTTTGAACTTATCATCGCTGATGAAAGCAGGCATGTGACAGAAGCAGACCTTTATCGTGCAATTGGTTTACCAGATGCCCATGTTTTGAATGAAAAATTAGCTATTTTAGAAAAAGAACTCTTTACCAATCTTTTTTTACAGTATAAATATATGGCCTCTATGGTCGGCCTTTTAGGTATTGATGGTACAAAAAATTTTCTGAAAACCCTCAATAAAAAATATACTGAGCAATTAGCTAAAATTGGGCTTGTGCCAAGCGAAGATTGGCAATTATTTATGGCCTTAGCTGATGACCTAAGCAACGAGGCACTTTTAGAAAATAGAATACCTGAAGAAATTAAAATAAGTCCCATGAGACAAGTCTTTCTTACTCAATGGGAAAATCCCAAAGATCCAACTATGGTGGGTGAGTTTAATATTAATGTGAGTTATTTGGATTTTTTTAATAAAAAATTTCCTAAAGAAACGGTTACTTTGTTAATGCTTCAAGCTATTTCGTCTGTCATAGCAGCTCACGAACACTTTCGCTATTTTTTCCATTATCAAAAAATGTATCAAGCTAAAGAAGCCTATACTGGTTTAATTGTGAAATTACCAGATTGTAAGGATCATATCGGAACTATTATTTTTTCTGATTGCCATCAATTATCCATGCAAGATTTGGCCTTAAAGAGTCGGACAATCTTAAGAAAAATGGCTTATTGTTATAAGAAAAGAGAAGAATTAGAGGAAAAGTATCCCTATCTTGCCAATCTAATGCCAAGTACCCTAGAGGAATTAGCAAGAGACTTATATCCTTATCCGATACCTGGAAATTCGGTGATCTCTTTATCGAATATTGGTTTTTGTGGTTATACCCAGGCAAAATCGCCCTTACGCCCCAATGAAATTATTAAATTTACTCTTTTAGAGATTGAAAAAAAACTGGTTTGGAATCAGGTAAAAAATGATTTTGAACCACAAGATATTTTACCTGTTTCCATTAGTGCGGATCACCGTATTTATGATGGTAATCTACCTGTACCTAAAATGATGGTCGAGCATTTTGATAAAGCTTTTGCAGCTATGCTTAAACGTAGTGAAGAGCCTGTACATAAAACATCAGAATTAGAAGAAAAGAAATTTCTTAAAATTTTCGATTATTTAGTAGAAAACCATGTGGAATTAGGATATAAAATTCTCAATCTTTTACAGACTTATTGGATAGATTTTTTGGCTATAGATGACTTGCCAAGCCTTAAAAAAATAATGGCTAAAATGTAGTCAATTTTTAATGCAATTATCTCAAATCATAGTTATATTTTAAGTAGCCTTGATGGAGCCGAAGGCGTAATCAAGGTTTAGTCTTCATCACAACCAATCCTTGGTTACGCTCCGCTGCACCAAGGCTACATCTAAAAGTAGCCTTGATGGAGCCGAAGGCGTAATCAAGGTTTAGTCTTCATCACAACCATCAATTTTTGGTTACGCTCCGCTGCACCAAGGCTACATCTAAAAGTAGCCTTGATAGAGCCGAAGGCGCAATCAAGGTTAAATCCTTCTCTGTAATTAATCTAAACTTAAATGTCGAAACGAAGTAATCAACGCTCTTTTTTTAAAGTTGAGCAGCTCGGGCAGCAGCAGCGATTATCCCTATGGCTTTATTGGCATTCAGAGCAGCGCTTGCAACAAATACGCCATCCACGCCATCCGATTTCATAATATCTTCAGATCTCTTATTATTATCGACAGAACCACCATATAAAATCTTCAATTGACTATTGGGGACCTTATCTTGGCTATAAGTGGATTTAACAATATCCCGAATAAGCTTACAGGTTTTAGAGATTTGCCAAGGTTCTGCAATTTTACCAGTACCCTTTGCCCACACGGGGCCATAGGCAATAATGAGATTTTGGGGCATTTTAGGCGGTAATGATTCTCTTAATTGTTTTTCTATTATTGATAGATAGCTATCTTGATGCTCTTCCAGGATTTCACCCACACATATTAGAGGTATCATTCCTATATTTGCGACGGCCTCTGATTTTAGCCGAACATCTTCACTGGTTTCACCCTTTGCCCGTCGCTCGGAATGTCCAAGAATAACATAACTACAGCCAGCATTTTTTAGTGCTTGCAAGGATATACCACCGGTAAGCGTTTTATCTGATATATCACAATTTTGAACACCAAGTTTGATAGTCAAATCGGATATTAATTTTTTAACATTATAGAAATAAAGATCCGAGGGAAAGAGAGCGATGCCTACATCTTTAGGTACTGGAGCACTTGCTATTTTCTCTGTAAGATTAGCAGCTTCTTGCCATGAAGTAATTTTATTTTTCCAGTTAAAGAACACAAGTTTTTTTTCTGATCCCATACTAACCTCTAGAAGATTATTGTGATATTAATTTAAGCATATATTCGGTCGCATTCTCTTTTACCCCGTTTCTGTAATTTAACCTCACATACTCCTTTAGGGAAAAATATTAGATATAAAATCACCTAAATATATTTCGCGTTTGCATACAAAGCTAGAATCACTTTCATACTGCTGCCTTTCCAGCTTGATAAATTGGTTAAAGACTAAATAACCTTTGAGGTTAATTGATTACTTTACTATAATAACCTTAAAGGTTAAAGGAATGGAAAATTGAAACAAATAAATGTACCTAGTTATTCACTAGAGCATATACAAAAAGTATTTGATTCTCCAAAAAATTTAGTGATGACTAATAGTGCTTACCAGGGAATGGTCGCCTTGAGCTTTAATCAAAATGATGTTGTTAATGCTATTCAGGCTTTAACAAGAAAAAATTTCTATAAATCAATGCCACCCTTTAACTTAAAGTTTGCGGCGTGGCAAGATGTTTATAGATTGAATTTTAGAGAAATTGACTTATACATTAAATTTCAAATTAACGATAATGGTGAATTACTTCTTTCTTTTAAGGGGGCAGATAATGACTAAAAAACAGTGCATGGTTTGCGGTGAATATACCTGCGAATTTAAGATAAAAGAAATTCCTTTCACATACAAAGGTAAAACTGCTTTTATAAATCAGCCGGGTGAGTGGTGTGACTCATGTGGCGAAGGTATATTAAAAGATAAAGATATTCATGCAACAATGAAAGAAATGCAAACACACAAAGCCAAGGTAGATCATTTGCTTACGCCTGATGATATTCGCCGTATAAGAAAAAAATTGCATTTTAACCAAAAAGAGGCAGCTGAATATTTTGGTGGGGGGGTAAATGGTTTTAGCCGCTACGAACGTGGTGAAAGCCCTCCTCCTAGATCGCTCAGTGGCTTATTTACCATTTTGGATAACGACCCCACCAAAATTGAGCTAATAACAAAATCTCAATGATCTTTGGGTTAATTACAGAAATCAGGCATTTGCTCCGTTTCTGTAATTTAATCCTAGTAGCTATAAATGATAATGTGGTCTAAAACTATTACTTTATCTTCATTGCCTTGGTTGAGGGGCTGAAAGCGTAATCAAGATTAAGTCCTTTACCGCCACACCGACTTAGCTGTTAATTGAAATTGCTAATAAAAAGATAGCTACTAAAATAATTAAGCTTAAGCTTAAGTTTCCACCAGGTACGAGCCATTCTCCCCCATTTGGCGCTAATTTTCTTGCGCGCCAGGTCATTAATGCAGGCAATAAAAGTAATAAAATCACACAGCAAATACCGGCATAACTTAATGCACTTAAGTAGATTCCTGGCTTAATCAATACAATAGCGAGAGGGGGGATAAAGGTTAAAGCCAAGGTGGTTTTACGTTGGAAACCGGATTTTTTTAATTTAAAACCATCTGCAAGAAAATCAAATAAACCAATGGATACCCCTAAAAATGCAGTGACCATGCAAATGGAAGTAAAGAAACCAAAAAAGCCGGATATCCATGAATTATGTACCGCGCGAGAAAGTGCTTCGTTTAAGCCACTAATAGCGTGCTCATTAGTAATGAGTTCTATTAGGCCAAATTGACCTTCACGGGCGATCGTTCCCATAATGATGCCATTCCAAAGGATGTAGCAAACAAGCGGAATTAAAGAACCAAAACAAATGACCTGTCTTAATGATTTTACATCATCTTTAAAATATTCTCTTAAACTAGGAACAATCGATGCAAAGCCAAAGGAAGTAATAAGCACCATGAGGCTGCCTGTAATTGCCTCTATTGAACCACCGGTTAAATTGGCTAATTGTGCCTTAGGGCTAATAATAACAAGCAATAGAAGATAAACTCCTAATTTGCCAAACATTAAACCTCTATTTACATAGTCTACAGAACGTATTCCACCATAAACAACTAAGCTAAAGACGGTAGTAAAAACAATGGAGGTAAGCCAATTAGGCAGTTGTAAATTAGTTTTTTGTAAAAGCCCATTCAATACATCGCTTCCGCCAGCGATGTAACCTGATAACAGGGTATAGAGCAATAAAAGATAGGTGATCCAGGCTACAATTTCACCAGGAAGACCCAATGTTGACTTCGCCATGGAAACCATGTTGGCACCTACGGGTAAACGCAAATTTACCTCAAGAATCAAAAGAGCACCCATGGTCATAATGAGCCAACAAAGGATTAAAAAAAGAATAGAATTAGCAAAACCTACTTTCGCTGTTAAAACAGGAAGGGCTAGCATGCCTCCACCAATGGAGGTGCCTACGATCAGTAAAATACCACCAATGAATTTAGAGTTAATCAAACCAAACTCCGTTGTTTAAAAACTGAACAATGATAAGTTATTTTAAGCTTAAGTGTCAACCAATTCAAGCCCAAAGCCTTAAGCAGCATACCATAATTAGGCTAATGCACCAGAACTTAAATCTTATTGTTTAATCAAGATAAATTAAATTGCGTGCCAAAGCATATTAAGAATTAATAAGAAAGAAATAATAAGCACTAATACGGGAGTGACGCTACCGCCCGGTACCTTATAATTTGCGGCAAATTTTTTTCTACCCCATAAAACCATCAAGGCGGGTAAGGCAAGTAATAAAATAACGCAGAAAAAACCTGCATAATTTAAAGCATGGATATAAGCCCCGGGATAATATATAACCACTAATAAAGGGGGGAGGAAAGTTAAAAGAAAAAGCATTAAGCCTTCTTTTCCTTTTTGTTCCTTTTTTAAGCCGTCAGCAAAGAAAGAAATTAAGCATAAAGATACACCTAAAAACGCAGTTAGCATGCAGATGGAAGTAAATAGATTAAAGAAAGAAGAAATAAATTGATTATTAACCCTTAATGCAAGCTGATTACTAAGAGATGAGGTTGTATGGGGATCTTGCATCAAGGCAGCGAGCTTAGCACCTTCATTATCACCAAGGCTACCAATAATGACAGCATTCCAAGCAAGATAGCAAAGAAGCGGAATTAAAGAGCCAATTAAAATGACCTTTCTCAAGGTTTTAACATCAGAATCAAAATAATCGCGTAAATTGGGGATAATAATAGCGTAACCAAAGGATGTGATTAAAATCATAATGGTCGTACTAATATTACGATAGTCACCTGCATGTAAATTGATTGAATTGATAAAAGGGGCAATTACAATGACAAGTAATAGATAAATTGCTAATTTGCCAAACATAAGGCCGCGATTGACAAGGTCAACATAGTAAATGCCACCATAGACTATAGCGCCAAAGACAAAGGTAAAGAGAGTACTTGCTTGCCAATCTTTCAATGAAAACCCGAATTTACTACCCAAACTATTAAAAACATCCGCGCCACCTGAAATATAGGCAGAAAGCAGAGTATAAAGTAAAAAAAGATAGCTAATCCAGGCAATTAAAATACCCGATTTTCCTAAGGTTTCAGAGGCCATAGAAAGCATATGTTTCCCCTTCGGCAAGTATAAATTAGCTTCCAGGATAAAGAGGGCGCCAAAGGTCATGATAGCCCAGCAAAAGAGAAGGAAAAAAGAGGATTGCCAAAAACCAGTTGCTGCATTTGCCACAGGTAAGGCTAGCATACCTGCACCAATTGAGGTTCCTACTATTAATAGAATCCCTCCAATTATTCTGGCTTTCATAGAAACACCTCTACACCCAATTACTTAACATAGTTAGCCAAATCTGGCTTTTGCTGAACAGAACAATCTTTAAAAATTTGAATTTCAATGCGGCGATTATAAGCACTGCCACGAACGGTTTTATTATCACCGACGTCAAATTTATCACCATAACCTTCTGCATTTAAACGTCTAGCTTGGATACCGTTAGCCCAAAGATAAGTTAGCATCGTTTCGGCACGTGCTTCAGACATTTTATTCTTAGTTTCTCTTTTACCAACAGCATCAGT
>JAIUOG010000069.1 GCA_020161725.1 Pseudomonadota bacterium | reverse complement strand
TTTTCAACTAGCATCGCTTTTTATCAAGAAAATACTTCTCCACTGGTTGGCCAAATGCATGATGGAAAATGGCTCGACCAGAAAACAATTACTAAATATATTCAAGATACTTATTACCAACGAGCGATAACCGCCTACTTTCTTACGCTTCCTATTTTAAATGTCATTGGAATGCATGATGGCTCTGAATCAAAGTTTGGTAAGGGTTATAATGTCTGCCTATTTGGAAAGATAGAATGAATGCGAAAACATGGTGGGAAAAGATTGCCTACCGTTCAATGCTATGGCGCATACTGGCTTTAGATTAATCAGCTTTGAAAAAGAATAAAAGCCATTCTGTAGAATGGATTAATATTTTATATCTTCTAAAGAGGAATGGAAGTAATGGTTTGTTATTTGATTTAATTCGGTTCTTAGCTGGTCTAAAGATAAATTGACTATATTTTGATAAAGCTCCTCAGCTATTTCTTGGAATTTTTCTAATAATTCTTGATCAAAATGAGAGCCTTTCCCCTCATTCATGATATCCATGGCCTTTCCAAAAGGAAAAGGCTCTTTATAGGGTCTTTTAGACGTTAATGCATCAAAAACATCGGCAATGGCGAATATGCAGGCATTTAAAGGGATATTATTCTGCGACATGGCGTTTGGATATCCGCTGCCATTCACTTTTTCATGGTGAAATAAAACAACATCATTGGCATCCTGAAGCCAAGCTGAGCGTTTGATAATATCACTGCCTATCGTGACATGTGTTTTCATTACTTCGAATTCTTCCTCAGTAAGTTTTCCAGGCTTTAGCAGAATAAGGTCTGAAATTCCTATTTTCCCTATATCATGCAAAAAAGCTCCTTTGATTAAAGAGCATATATCCTTTTGAGGTAGTCTCAGGTGTTCTGCTAAACGGACGGAAAATAGAGTGACACGATAATTATGTGCACTCGTATCACTGTCTCTCTTGGCTATAGCAGATCCTAATAATTGCATCATTTCCAAGTTTGCATCGAGTACTGAAGAATAGGCTTTTCCAAGCTTGGACGTTAGCTTAATTACAACGGGGTATATCAGACTAAAGATGGTGATTATTAACAGGCATCCAAAAAGAAAAGCATAGATAATTTTGTGTGTAAGCTCTTCTTGAAGCGTTGGAGATATAACAAAAATAGTTTTTAATTGCCCAATCAGATTACCTTGATAATCGTAAAAAGGTCTAATATATAACAAGGCTTTTTGATTACCTATAGAGATTAATTGCTCGTAGTTCTGATGAGCCTCTATATTTATAGAGGAAAGCTCCGTATTTATATACTTATCTAGCAGTGCTTTATTAGTAATATCCTTATTATACCAGGTCACCAGGGAGTTTCTCTGTGCATCCCTGATACTACCATAAGCAAAAAATCCAGCTTTCTTACTGAACGCAATATTATCATGTGTTTTAATTGTTTCTAGAATGGCCTGAGTTACAGGAATTTGCTTCGACTTTGTGTGATTGAATAGTTGGTATTTTAATAAGTTCAATCGATTATCTACAATGATACCGACTTGCCCTTTAAAATTGGACATACCCTGCCAATAAGCATAGCCAGCAACGATGAGCAGTAAAATAGCGGAAACTAAAAATAGCTTTCGAATTAGAATACGGTGAACATAGTGGTCTACAGAGATATTTTTATTCATAAAAAATATAAATTTAGTCCATTATTTTTAAATTATAGACCTTTAATTTTAAATTTTCCGAGTAAATGAAGCGTTTATTGTTTGATATTCAATGGAATAGTGCTTTATGGAAGGATAGTTAATCAACTGATAGAAAAATTACTCGACTATATATGCACTATAAATTTCAAAAGCAGGCCAAGCTTAGGCATAAGGCTTATGGCGTTAAAATCAGGGTCTTTATGTATCATAGCTCATGCAACCGATGAAGGAGCTTATGAATCAGCATTTACAAACCCTAGTAGATTATCCTCTGGTGCAAGGCAGTAAAAGCTTTGATATGTCCAATGTAGTTCGTGATTTTATTGACTGCTCAACTCAAGATTAACTAAGAAGTCGGGTAGTTAGATGCCATTATTAACTACCCAATAACTATGAAAATCATCTATCCTATCATTTAATGGGCATTACTTCTGGCATTTTGTATTTACCTCCTTGCATAGACTCGCTTGGTCCATATAAACGGAGAATCAGATAAAAATCTTTTTCTGGAATGGGTAGAAAATTATTATTTGTTGAATTAGATTTTTCATCAGAACTTAAAAAGATCGTATAATAGCCTTCTGAATCAGGTTTTAGAGTTCTATCGCCCCGACTGTGGCGATTCATTTCATTATGTGCCATCAGTCTATTGTCTATGCCGTAAACGGTGATGGACCAAAACTCACTAACCTCAGGTGCTTTAAAGCGCATTTTATATTGTTTACCCTTACTGCCGTTTAATTGTTTACCATCGTAGTCAATATCTGTTTTTAAATACATGGCCTCTGAAGGAGGCAGTCCCCATTGTCCTAAATAGGTTCCTTCTGCAAACTCATCTCGAGGAGACTCACCTAATTCTTTTCTAGTACCAAGTAATTTTCTTGCATCAGTCATTTTAGGGGCAAGTTCTTCTATTTTTTTCATCCCTAATTTTTTACCAATTTTGGCTGACTCTAATTGCTTTTTGGTCAGATCTTTTTTACAAGGTGCTAATCCGACCTCTTTATATTGGTTTAACCATTTTTTATCTGCGTCAGCCAAGGTTCCTTCGCACAATACAAAATTAGCAATTTCAATCCAATTAGTGGTTTGAGGATTTGGGTATTGGCGTTGTTTTTGTTTTGGGCCTTTGATGCCTAAGTATTGTGAGAGCGTTCGCACATTCCATTGATCCATATAGTTTTGGGCAATAACCTCGTCTTCAGGGTTCAAAGCCATAATACGACCCATTAACTTCACCAAGTCGGAATCCACACGAATCACTTGAGTAATACTTTTAGGAACTTCGCCATCCCAATTTTTGGCAGCAAATAGGAAACGACCGCCCTTAGTTCCTTGGGTTCTTGAACCAATCATTGCATCGGTATAATGTCCCATATCCATGGTGTGTAAAATCCAGTATCGGCCTTTATCCATATCCGGTACGGTTACTATTACTGGTTCAGATGCTACATCCAGCCAACCCATCAGATGTAGGGTGTCATTATTTATCGTTGGATGTGCAGTGTAAGTGTCATCAGCAATTTTACGGATATTTTGAAATTGATTTAAGGGATAATTAGGTTTAATTGCTGTTTCATAAAAGAATTCATAAGCTTGAACCATGGGGTATGCATAAATGAATGCTTCTTCAGCTCTTTTATCTGAAATATCTCCCGCAAGTGCAGGCAATGAAATAAGGTACAATCCAGCAAGTAAATTCCTTTTCATAATTGTCCTATATTTGATAATTTGGTTTAAATATAGTTAATCAATTTTTATTTTTCAACGACAATGCTTCTGAAAAAAATTAGTTTAATGAACTCTTTAAATCGATTAACACTTTGTCAAAAGAATCCACACGTATAAAGCCTAAACGTGGATACTCCATATCAATAATAGTAAAAATAATAAGACTAATAACCAAAGAATAAAAAACAATATGTGCAATACTTGCGTCTTTTCGGCTATAAATGTGGCTTCCAATAAAGAATGTAGCTACTAGAGAAACAAAAATTAATAAAACAAAAATATATTTTGGAGGATGTAACTGCATATTTTGTATACGCGTATTTTCTATATCGAATACTTGATTAAGTGCTGGTATAAGGAGCATGCAAGAATAATTATTATTCATTGTGGTACAAGCACCAGTGGCTTCATTCCATATTTTTGCCTGATATGTATGTGACTCTCCTAAGTAATATTCAGCTTTTTGAATATTTGGGAGTGCTTGATAAGCTTTTATATGTAAATCTAGATAAGTTTTTAGTATTTGTCTTGTTGTTATTTTCGATTCTATTGGCAACAAGTCAAGACGTAAATAAAGAGTACCAATTGCATTTGCTTCATCAATAATTAATGCTCTTCGCTGATCGAATTTATTGACCGCGGAGGAAAAAGTAAAAGCTAATAATAGGCCTAGCAACGCTAACATGGAACCTTCGATAATTTGCATACTACTTTCTTTCTGTGTGCTTTGATTTAACTTATATCTTTTGGAGTAGTTATAACCTAAGAATAAAAAAAGCAGATTTAAAACAAATAGAATGGTTAAAAATAGCATCCCTATAAATGTGTAAAAACTCATCTTTTTCCTTAATGGTTTAGTTAAAGAGTTTAATTTTTAAACTGCATATTGAAACCTGCAAAAATTTGAGTAGTTGGTTGAGCTATGCCTTTGGTTGAAACTGAAAACTGAGGTTCAATAAATACATTATATATAGTTTTTCCAGATTGCATCACCTTTCCTAAGCCTAAACCCAGAGGCATTACGTGACGATGATTTTTTAAATCAAAAGCCCAGATGGGCGCAGCTCTTAAGTAGATTCCCTGCCCTAATTGTAAAAAACTAAAGGGTTGTATTGCCATAAAGCTTGTATGGGCACGATTTGTAGGGCCTGCGAAATCAGTTTGGTACGTTACCAATCCGCCGTACTGAATTTTTGCAGAGTTAGCATTAAAATATACAGCAGCTAGGCCACCTTGCCACTTACTAGAGCCAAGTAAAGACGGATGAGCTGTTGGTGCGACAATCAGAGGTCCTATACCTGTACTTACTGATGGATTTCCCGTATCAAACAAATAGGCAGCGAACGCATTAAAATCCCCTAAGCCACTATTTTTATTAAATGGTGCTGTAGGAAATGTGGTAAAGGGCATGGATGCTCTTAGTATAAATTTACCTATAGGTTGTGCATAGCGTATCCATCCTGTGTCACCCGTTTGCTCAAAACCTGAAATGCTTGGATAATAATAATTTTGAACATTAAAGGCTTTCATATCGGCTAAAGGATTATTGGCCTGAGCATCAGCATTATTGTCTGCTATAGCAATCGTGCTAAAATTAATTAATCCACATAATAAAATAGCGAAGCGTATGCTTTGTTTCATAAATTAATCAACGTTATCGTAGCTTTAGATTTACCTAGCTTACAAAGATTTTTTTTGAAACACCATTAATAATTTGAATTGTTAGTGTCAATATCGATTTTCTTCTGGAAGTTGATCTTGCTCCACTTAATAACAAGCATCCATTTTAATCGAAAAAAATTGTATATACGTGACCCATCAAGAATATGACAAAAATAAGTGGAAGGAGTGAATATGACTGCTTTAGCACACAATCATTATTTAGAAGAGACAATCCAACATTGGAAACATATCTCTCCTGTTATTCATGATCCTCAAAATGACGATGAATATGAGAAGCTTGCCAGCATGCTCGATCAATTGTTGGATATTATTGGTGACAACGAATCTCATGAGTTAATGGGGTTAGTTGATGTAATCAGCCATATGATAACTCAGTATGATGAAAACCATGATGAACAGCTTCAAAAAGGAAGCGGCATTGATGCATTAAAATTTCTCATGCAACAGCACGGTTTAGATCAAAATGATCTTAAAAATGAAATTGGAAGCCAGGGTGTCGTTTCTGAAATATTAAACGGCAAGCGACAGCTCAATATTTCTCATATCAAGAAATTAGCAGTGCGATTTCATATTACACCAGCTACTTTTATTGATTAATTTTAAAGCTATATTGTTTCAGATAAATGCCTCATGTAAGAAAGCTCAAAAATGTTAACATGAACAAGCAAAATGATTATTTTATTAAGTATACAGAAATCCTATATAAATATAGGATTTCTGTATACTTGGCTTTTAATTATAAAAAAGTTTTACAAGAGAATTAATATTTTTTTATAGAGTAATATTCAATTTTAAAAATAACTTTTACTTGTTTGATAGATAATGATCTCAATTGTAATTGGCACTACCGGTGAAGCAAGCGCCAAAATAAGACCTCTATTAAAAAGAGGTTCAGTTGCCCACTCAATAAATGCATATTTAGAAAATCTGCATATCCTTAACCGCCATTAGGCAGGTTTGTTAGCTCATATTTTGGCTCTACCCTAAAAAAGGGGGCACTTTAATCAAGTTAGTCTAAACTAACCTATTGATTTCGCGATCAAAAAGGAGATTAAAGTGCCTAAGCATAATCTTATCTTAAATTTACCTGGTTTTACCATACAAAAAGTGAGTGGTTATCAACCCTTACTCCTAGATGTTCTCTGCAGTTAATTTTCGTTCCTTGGTAAGGTAATGCAGAACTGGAGAAGTAGAATTTATTGCAGAAACATTTTTTAATTCCGGCTTAATGAATTTTTGTGGCTTATGAGCAATGAATTGGGGCATGGTAATGCCAAGGTAGTGACATGCTTCCCTGATTGCCTCAGAGATCTTTAAATTCCGTTGTAAAGCCCATAGGTCTAAGTAATCTTATGATAAAATTAGGTATGACCTTTATATGTAAGTGATTATTACTGATAATCCATAGTTGTGGGGCATTAGTGGGGCACTTGAAATTAAAAATTCACTATTAATGAAAATTAATAGCACGTTACCAAGGATGAAAATGTCTGAAAAATTATTTTTTGGGTTATTAAATATAGCACTGGCAGTGTTAACAGCATTTCTTATGGTCTGTTCTTATCATTACTTAATCAACTCTATTCATAGGCAAAACACCACTGTACAACTCAAAAAGCAGAAATTAGAAAATGAAATAGGTTATTTAAATCAGTTGTTATCTCATCCAAAAGATTTAACTCCTCAACAGATAAAAAATTTCGATATAAAACATCAAACTAATTTTTCAGCAGTTGCTCAATCTGTATCATTTACTCAATCCTCACAAATCGCTAATCAAGAAATTTTAAGTTCAAAGTTAGAACAAGAGAAAATATCTAAAGAAGCTACTCTTTCTTCAATAACTCAGACAGGTTTTTTAAGCTATCTACCTCCATGGCCAATGCTGATTATTTTGGGTTTAGGGGTCTTCTTTACTCGATTAATTAGCAATTTTGGTGATATAGCTCCTTCTTTAATATCTCAAGGATGGAAAAAAAGTAAGAATTGGTGGGGTAACGACAATGTTCAAGATAAAGGCTAACTTATCCATCAATGTGTCTTAATAGGGTTTTAACATCTATAGTTAATTCATATTCAAATTTTATAGGGATTTTGTAAGTGACTAATAATATTGCTGAAAATCTGTTAGAAAATGCTTATGAGTTTTCTAAGCGTGCCTCAAAGGATTTAGAAAATAAAGATTATAAATTTTCTTTAATACATTTTTGTTCATCCATTGAACAAATTTTAAAGGCAAGGTTAATTATTGAACACTGGATGTTGGTTATCGATAAAAATGATATTGACTCCGCAAAGATTACTGAATTTCAGCAAGGAATTAACAAGACAATTCCAATCCTTTCTGTCTTAAAAAGATCTGAAAATTTATTTGATAATGTAAATAAGGCATATGTTAGCTGCATTGAAGATTTATTTAAGGAGCGAAATAAAATTATGCATTTTTATAGCTCAAAAATTTCAAATAAGGACGAGCAATTAGAAATTGTACGATTAATATTCAGGTCTTGGTATTTAACACATAACATAATTGAAACTTCAAAAACATTTGAGCCCTTTAAAAGTAAATTTAATCTAATCAATACTGAGATGATGAAATTTAAAGAGTATCTGGGTGTGATTTTTATGGAAAAAAAACCGCAACTTGATGCATTAGAAAAGGCCGGCAATGATAGGACATCTTGTGAGGAGTGTGGTTATTCTGCATTTTTTGGAGATAGTACTGATGATTTGATAAAAGAGGGTAAATGTATGGTATGTGCCCATGATGAAATTTATATAAAAATTGAATGTCAAAGTTGTAAGAGAGTGAATTGCTTATTTTATTCTCATGATTTAATGGATTTAAAGTGCTCCAATGATGATTGTGGACTAACAATTACCTGTAACCATAATGCAATTTTAAATGAGCTTGAAGGTGTAAGCGATGATCCCAAACATGGATGTGATTACCCATCTTGTAGTGAGTGTGAAACACAGTATTGTGTAGGAATGTTTAAAAATGTTTGGCTTTGCTCAAATTGTCTTTGCGTTCATGATGTAGTATCTCAATGTGAGTTTTGTGGTGAATATGTAACTCGGTATAAAGAAGATAGTTATTTAAGCGGGTGTGGCTTTTGTGAAGGGCGTTTGGGATATGA
This sequence comes from Pseudomonadota bacterium, assembly GCA_020161725.1. Classification (GTDB taxonomy): domain Bacteria; phylum Pseudomonadota; class Gammaproteobacteria; order Legionellales; family Legionellaceae; genus Tatlockia. Next base: position 4,492 of record JAIUOG010000069.1, on the reverse strand, counting down.
AGGGTTAAATTCGTAATTAAGAGATTTAAGCTAATATCATTGCACTGGAAGACTGCGACATTAATTTAATAAATACACTTGTTGGGTCATCTAATGTTTGATTCTCTTGTGAAGAGAATGAAATTAGATGGATAGGAGGGGTATGATTTTTCCCGTTAATCATCAGGCTTCCAAGCAAAGTAGCTGCTTTTTGATTATCGTTAAACTCCTTTCTCAAACATCGTCTAACTCCTGAAGATATTAAATCTATTACTTGTACTCCCGAAGATTTTTTAGAATCAACAAAAGACAGGTTCTTAAATACTTTTCCAAGATTGAGTGGATTTAGCTCTCTCTTAATTGGTACTCCATATGTATCTTGAAGATAAGTGGGGCCTCCATCTTGATAAATATTATTCTCAAGCCCTCGATAATTCCAGCCCTCTATTTGAGGTATAGGTTCAGTTAAACTCCGTGTTTGTAGTAGCACAAGCGACAGATATTCAACTAAATCTTCATACTTTATCTGGGTCGTATTTTTACTATCAATAAACCATTTAAATTTGAATAGAGTCATTGGTACACGTTGTACGTAATAAGATATTGCTTTATGGAGCACATCTAATTTCAACTCAACCATACACAATAATTGCACATAAAGCTGAGCTGAGAGATCCATAAGTTTTTTAGCTAAGTCCTGTACACCTTCCCTCATACTCTGATGGAGTAATAGATCAATGTTTTCAATTATCAAAGAGGCTTGTTTTTTTTGGTGATTTTTTACGAAGTCGTTTTCTATTAGCCCACCATCTGTAGCTACACAGATTGCTTTTCCTCCGAGTGACTTAATCTCTTCTAGAAATTTAAAATATAAGGGTTCAGATATCATTTTTAATTTAAGTTCGTCTGTGAACTTTGCATTATTGGCAATTTTTAATTTGTTTAGAATATTAGGCAGCTTTCTGTCATCAGCTTCTGGAACAACAAATGCGCCAACAATATTCCATGAATCAAGATGTGGGGCTGTTACGAACGAGCCAGACTCGTCTATATAGATTTTCATTTTTATTGTTATTTGTTGTCATTTGTTATTTCTGAGTGCCCCATCAGTGCCCCTCAGAGGTCTTTGAATTTTTGGAACTACTCGTAACTACTTGATTTTATTGGTGGGCCCACTAGGACTTGAACCTAGGACCAACGGATTATGAGTCCGCTGCTCTAACCAACTGAGCTATAGGCCCGAAAGAGATGACATTGTAATAGTTATAATAAATTAATGCCAGAATATTTTTATAAATTAGGTGGCTTTTGGCCACCTAATGATTAACTTTCGTCACCTTCAAGGAAGCTTCTTAGTTTTTCTGAACGAGAAGGGTGGCGTAATTTTCTTAACGCTTTGGCTTCAATCTGACGGATACGCTCTCTCGTTACATCAAATTGCTTACCAACTTCTTCTAAGGTGTGATCCGTATTCATTTCGATACCGAATCGCATTCTTAACACTTTGGCTTCTCTTGGGGTTAGCGTTTCTAAGATTTCTAATGTTGCTTCACGTAAGCCTTCAGCCGTTGCCATATCAACAGGTGAGATATCACCACCGTCTTCAATGAAGTCCCCTAGGTGAGAATCATCATCGTCACCAACAGGTGTTTCCATGGAAATTGGCTCTTTAGCAATCTTTAAGACTTTACGGATTTTATCAACACTTAAATCCATCTTAACTGCTAATTCTTCAGGTAAAGCTTCTCTGCCTGTTTCTTGTAAAATCTGGCGAGAAATACGATTTAATTTATTAATGGTTTCAATCATATGTACAGGAATACGTATTGTTCTTGCTTGGTCAGCAATTGAACGCGTAATAGCCTGACGAATCCACCACGTAGCATAGGTTGAGAATTTGTAACCTCTACGGTATTCAAATTTATCAACAGCTTTCATTAAACCAATGTTACCTTCTTGAATTAAATCAAGGAATTGCAGGCCACGGTTTGTATATTTCTTAGCAATCGAGATAACTAAACGAAGGTTTGCTTCAACCATTTCTTTTTTAGCACGTCTAGCTTTTGCCTCACCAATCGACATTTTACGGTTAATGTCTTTAATTTCGGAGATAGTTAAACCAAACTCTTGTTCGAAAGAGGCTAATTTCGTTTGCAATTGCTTAATCTCTGCTTTATTTTCTTCAATTCGCTCGATATTTAACTTTTTGCTGTGTTTAGCAACTAAGTCATCCAACCAGTTAAGATCAGTTTCTTGGCCAGGGAAAGTATCGATGAAAATTTTACGTGGAATCTGAGTCTTATCGATACAAAGCTTCATGACAGCACGTTCAAATTCACGAATATGGTTACGTAATTGTCTGAAATGGCGTGTCAGTTTATCGACTTGTCTTGATGTTAATTTTAATTTCAAGAAAGAGTCAGCCATTGTTTCTAACAGGGTAACGGTTTTTGCATGGCTACGACCATTTTTCTTCAATGCCTGCATTGCATTATCAAAATTATCACGTAATTCATCAAAATAAGCTTTAGCTTGTTCAAGACTTGGGCCATCATCTCCCTCAATGCTGCCATCGCCACCTTCTTCGTCCTCTTCCTCATCATCCATTATACTACTAGCCATATCTTCGTTATTTTCTTCGAGGATAGAACCAATATTACTTGCAGGAGCCTCATCATCTTCTGCATCGGCAAAGCCACTGATGATTTCACTAAGACGAGTTTCTTCGCTTACAATTCTATCGTAATCTTCAAGAATGATTTGAACTGTTTCTGGATAATGTGCAAGTGCTTTTAAGACTTGATGGATACCCTCTTCAATCCGCTTAGCAATTTTAATTTCGCCTTCACGTGTTAAGAGTTCAACTGTACCCATTTCACGCATATACATACGTACCGGATCGGTAGTAGTACGACCTTCAACTGAATCAACCGTATTTGCAATAACTGCTGCAGCATCTTCCAGGTCATCAGGAACCTCTTCAGTCGTGCTTAACATAGCAAATTCATCGTCACTAGGCGGTATTTCAAATACCTTGATGTTCATGCTTTCTAGCATGCTAATAATGACATCAAAATGCTCAGTATCGACTATGTTAGGTAACAGGTCGTTAATTTGCGCATAGGTTAAAAAATTTTGTTCCCTACCCAAACTGATTAGTTTGGTAATTTGCGAGCTCTGTTGTTGCTGATTTGTCATCATAGTCATTTACTTCGGTAGGTTTAAAAGGTACAAAAGGGTTTGATTATAAACCCAGCCCAAAAAAGTTGCCAGTATCTTCTTAAAAAAAGAAATCAAGTGCTTGTTATCTAGGCAAATGGTTAACTTTTTAAAGAAGTTTGCTGATGTCTTCTTTTCATCATGTCCTGTAAATTAAGTCGTTCTGTCAAAGTTAAGCCCTGATTTCTTGATTTTGCAAGAAATTCGTTAATTTTATTTTCCAAGTTTTGCTTTTGTAAAAATAAAACAATATCCGTGAATTTTTTATCCAATTCTTGTTCTGGTTCTTGATGATCCCAACCTGCTAATTTAGTTAAGGCATCAAAAAAATGGCTATCTCTCCACTCTTCCACTAAAGCGGCTGTATTTGCCATGGGGTTTTTTTCAACTTGCCGTAAAAGCTTTTGAAGAATGTCCTGGTTTTTGCCATCTAGCAAATCGATATCAATTTTATCTTTGCAGCTAGAAAAAAGTTCTGGATTTTGAACTAGGAGAGCAATTGCTAATCGAATAGGGGATTTAGTAATAACTTTTTTCTCTTTTTCTTCAGCAACGGGCTGATTATCAACTAAAATTTGCGTAATTCGGTAGGCTTCGATATGGGTTAATCTGGCTAATTCATTTAATAATAAATCTTTATAGGGGCCGTCTTGCATTTTTAATAAATAAGGCTTAGCTGCAATGATAAGTTGAGTTCTACCTGCAACGGTATAGGTATCAATTCCTTCTGAAATGGTTTCAAGAAAATATTGATTAAGTTGTTTTGCTTCTTTAAGCTTTAGCTTAAATTGCTCGGTTCCTTCTAAACGAACCAAACTGTCTGGGTCGTGCTCTTCAGGTAAAAAACAAAAACTTACATCTAAACCTTTATTTAATTCAGGGAGGCAATTTTCTAAAGCACGCCAGGCAGCTTGACGACCTGCATTATCACCGTCAAAGCAAAAAATAATCTGTTTGGTGTGTTTCGCTAATAATTGAATATGATAACTACTCGTTGCAGTACCTAGAGTTGCTACTGCATTCAAAAGACCATGTTGTGCAAGTGCAATCACATCCATATAGCCCTCGACAATAATAATATTTTCAAGGTTAGCCTTTGCTTTTAAAACTTGGTGTAAGCCATATAATTCGCGACTTTTTTGGAAGATAGAGGTTTCGGGTGAATTTAGATATTTTGGCTTTTGATCTTTTTCTAAAGCTCGCCCGCCAAAACCGATAATTCTTCCCTGCCTATCATGGATAGGGAACATTACCCGATGACGATAGCGATCGTATGTTTTTCCATCTTCTTTTT
>JAIUOG010000068.1 GCA_020161725.1 Pseudomonadota bacterium | reverse complement strand
TACTTTCAGACACCCCTCTGTGCCATAAACATCAAATTGCCAACACATTTCCATATCATCTGCTGTAGAAACAACGGCCATTGAATGATCCCTGAACTTTAAAATAGCACTTGCCTGATTGTCTGTTTGATTTTTTGGATTAAGCTTTCCCGAAGCCAGCACTTCAACTGGTTCATCGTCTGCAAGGAGTCTTATTAACGATATGGGATAACAACCTAAATTGCGAATACTGCCGCCAGCTATGGGATTAGCCAAATCCGCAATATTTGCTGCGTACATCGCATTATATAGTTTTATATCCCCTAAAATACGGCTTTGGATTATCTCTTGCAATTTATTAGTAAATGGATGGCATCTGTACATCAACGCTTCCATGCAGAAAACTTCCTTTTCATTAATGATAGAAATAACCTCACGCGCCTCATCGGCGTTCAGCACTAAGGGCTTTTCACATAAAATATGTTTCCCAGCCTGTGCGCAACGAATAATCCATTCTTTGTGGAGGTGATTAGGTAATCCTATATAAATTGCATCAATTTCCTGATCATTGAGAAGTAATTGATAATCATCATATACCTTTGGTATTGAAAATAATGTGGCAAATTGCCTGGCGGAAGATAAGGAACGACTGCCAATTGCAGCCAATTGGCTAGTAGCCGATGCTTGAATTGCTTTTGCCATTACTTCTGAAATGAAACTAGTACCTAGAATTGCCCAGCGTATCGTTTTCCCTGAATTCATTTATTCCCTTTTGAATTTAAAGGGATATTGTAACTTAATGTATTGGTAATGCCAGGTATTGTTTAATACGCAACAATACCTGGCATTATCTTGCCTTAACTCTAATTATTAGAAATTAAAACCGAAACCGCTGCTGGCTACTTTTGGTGCAAACTCAGCAATAGTGATCATACCATCCACAGGTCTGAGCTTTTCATTGTTCAATACAACTGATGCATCATTGTGGATTTTGGTTGTTCTTTCTGATGACTCTTTACCAAACACAGGAAATTCTCCTCATTAAAAATGAAAAGCCCACTCATTAGTAAGTGAACTTATTTATGAACAACCTGAATTTTAATTATTGGTAAAAATAATGGTATTGTCCTTTAGGACAAGTAGAGGTAGTGGAAAAGAGAAGAATTCCCGGTTGCAAGCAACCGGGCTTCAATATTACTGATGTTTCACAACTGCAGCTTTCTTAACACCATTTTGATCAGGATATGCCAAAACGGTAACCTTGGAACCTACGCGTACAAACTCCTCGTTAAGCCATTTGGCAGCACTTGGCAGGATACGCACACAGCCATGGCTGGATGGATGTTCAGGAACTTCATAAGCCGCATGGATGGTGAATCCTTGGTAGAAATACATACAATAAGGCATTTTTGCTCCGCCTTTTGTATCTACAGGATATTCCCCAGATCGACATTCTGCCCCTCTTTTATTATAAATACGGAAAGTACCTGTGATAGTTCGGCATGATTGAGATGCGTTTTCTTCACAAAAATCAACACCTGCAGAACCACTTCCTGTCATAACCCGGTTGCCTTCTTCATCATAGGCAGCCCAAGCCGATGCTTTAGGATCGAAAATAAATTGCTTCTCGCCTATGGCTTTAATTTGCATAGGAAAATAATCACGACCTCTTTTATCTCTTAAATAATGAGTGGTTCTATGCACATATCCAGCATCATCGGTAATTAAAGTCGATTCATCGTATTCAACACAAGAGGTCAAACCAATACAAAGCAATAATGCCAGCCAATACAACTTATTCATTTAAATGTTATCTCCACAAAAATTGTTTACCATTCATATACTACCAATGGTAAACAATGAGTATTTTAATCTTTTAATCGTCTATATTTAATTCGTGATGGCCTGGTTGCGTCTTCACCTAAACGACGTTTTCTGTCTTCTTCATAATCCGTGTAATTCCCTTCAAAATAAGTAATCTGGGAGTCACCTTCAAATGCCATTAAATGAGTACAAATCCTGTCTAAAAACCATCTATCATGCGAGATCACTATTGCGCATCCTGGGAAGTTGAGAATAGCATCTTCAAGAGCACGCAAGGTTTCTACGTCCAAATCATTACTAGGTTCGTCGAGTAATAATACGTTTGCGCCACTTTTTAATAATTTTGCTAAATGGACTCGGTTACGTTCTCCACCAGAAAGTTGCGACATTTTCTTTTGCTGGTCTGTCCCTTTAAAATTAAATCGTCCAACATAAGCACGTGAAGGCATTTGAAAACTGCCAACCTGCATGATGTCATGACCGTCTGAAATCTCTTGCCATACTGATTTGCTACCATCCAAATCATCGCGCATCTGATCAACATAAGCCAACTTAACGGTGTCTCCAATACGAATAGTACCGCTATCAGGCTCTTCCTGACCAGTAATCATTCGTAAAAAGGTAGACTTACCCGCTCCGTTAGGACCAATAATCCCCAATATACCGCCTTTAGGCAATTTGAAATCCAGATTATCAATCAAAATTCGGTCACCAAAGGATTTACAAATCTTTTCACCTTCAAGCACCAAGTCACCCAAGCGCTCACCTGGTGGGATATAAATCTCATTAGTCTCATTACGTTTTTGGAATTCCTTAGAATTCATTTCTTCAAAACGAGCAAGTCTTGCTTTATTTTTAGCATGACGTCCTTTAGGTGCCGTTCTCACCCATTCTAATTCAGCTTTAATCGCTCTATCATGGGCATCTTGCTGCTTTTCTTCCATTGCAATACGACTTTCTTTTTGCTCAAGCCAAGCAGTATAGTTGCCTTGGTAAGGAATCCCTTGCCCTCTATCTAATTCCAGAATCCATTGAGCTACATTATCTAAGAAATATCTATCATGCGTAATAGCAACCACTGTACCTTTAAATTCTTCTAAGTAACGCTCTAACCAGGCCACACTTTCAGCATCCAAATGGTTAGTTGGCTCATCAAGAAGTAACATATCAGGGTCAGATAAAAGGAGGCGACAAAGTGCTACACGACGTTTTTCACCACCCGATAAATGTTTAATCTTGGCATCCCATTCAGGTAAACGTAAGGCATCTGCTGCCACTTCTAAACGTCTATCCAATTCCCAGCCATTATGTGCTTCGATGTAATGCTGTAGTTCGCCCTGCTCTACCAGTAATTTATCCATTTCTTCATCGGACATGGGTTCTGCGAAACGCATGCTAATCTCATCAAACTCAGCTAATTTAGCCTTAAGTTCAGCTACTGCCTCTTCAACAACATCTCTTACCGTTTTTTCAGGCTGAAGAACCGGCTCTTGCTCAAGATAACCGATTTTAATGCCAGGTTGTGGCCTTGCTTCGCCTTCAAACTGAGTATCTACGCCAGCCATAATACGTAATAAGGTGGATTTACCTGAACCATTTAAGCCTAAAACACCAATTTTAGCGCCAGGAAAAAAGCTTAAAGAGATATCTTTTAGGATAAATCGTTGATTCTCAACTATTTTACCTAAACGATTCATTGTAAAAATATATTGTGACATTAAATACCTCGTTTACTTAAGTAGCGGCTTTTTAATAAAACTAGTAACTGCATTCGCGACTTGTTCGCGGAATCCAACTATTCTAACTCAGATAATGGATATCCTAGATCCCGCGAACAAGTCGGTGGGTAGGAATTTAAAAACCTTCAGCAGCGCAGAAGGTAAACTAAAGCGCTTCTTTTCTCAAGTTTTTTGCTTCTAAACCCAATTTAAAATAACTTTACCTGTTTGGCCACTAGCCATTAATTTAAAGGCTTCCTGATAATCATCTACAGGAAAATGATGGGTCATTACAGGCGATAAATCTAAACCTGATTGCAACATAGCTATCATTTTATACCAGGTTTCAAACATTTCTCGGCCATAAATACCTTTAATAGTAAGACCTTTAAAAATGACTTCATTCCAATTAATAGCCATGCTTGCAGGTGGAATACCTAAAAGAGCAATGTGGCCGCCATGATTCATAGACTTAAGCATCTGATTAAATGCTTCTTTATTTCCTGACATTTCAAGGCCAATATCAAACCCCTCTTGCATGCCTAATTTTTCCATTGTTGCATCGAGAGAATCCTGTTTAACGTTAATAGCAAAGTCGGCTCCCATCTTTCTGGCTAGCTCTAAGCGATAATCGTTTACATCGGTAATTACAATATAGCGAGCGCCAATATGGCGAGCAATAGCTACAGCCATAATACCAATGGGCCCTGCCCCTGTAATTAAGACATCTTCACCAACCATATCAAAAGATAGGGCGCAGTGAGCAGCATTACCAAAAGGATCAAGAATAGCAGCTTCTTCCCCTTTTATATTATCCGGTAAGGCAATAACATTGGATGCGGGAATGGCCAAATATTCAGCAAAACACCCTGAGCGATTCACACCAACCCCTTCTGTGTTACGACATAAATGGCGTTTACCCGCTCTGCAATTACGGCAAAAACCACAGGTAAGATGCCCTTCACCAGAAACACGCTGACCTACTTTTAAACCTTTTACTTCTTCACCAACCTCCACAATTTCACCATAAAATTCATGGCCTATAGTCATAGGATAAGGAATTGTTGCCTGTGCCCATTCATCCCAAGAATAGATGTGAATATCAGTACCACAAATCGCTGTTTTATGGATTTTAATTAAGACATCATTAACACCAAAGGTGGGTTTTGGGACATCTTCCATCCAAATACCTGGTTCAGGCTTTAATTTTACTAAGGCTTTCATTCTCATTCCTTCTAATTAATAATGCCAAGCTCTTTACCCACCTTTGCAAAAGCATTAATTGCTTTATCTAGGTGGTTTTGGTTAAGGCCTGCTGACATTTGAGTTCGAATTCTTGCTTTTCCTTTCGGTACCACGGGATAAGAAAAACCGATGACATAAATACCTTCTTTTAATAAAAGGTCAGCCATCTTTTTTGCAAGGCTTGCGTCACCTAGCATTACTGGAATAATTGGGTGTTCGCCTGGAACAAGATCAAAACCCAGCTTAGAAAGTCCTTGTCTAAAATAAACGCTATTCGCCTTTAATTTTTCAGATAATTCATTAGATTCATCTAACATAGATAAGGCTTTAAGGGAGGTTTCTGCAATGACAGGCGCTAAGGTATTAGAAAAAAGATAGGGTCTTGAACGCTGGCGCAACCAATCAACAACCACCGCATCGGCTGCAGTATAACCACCCGAAGCTCCGCCTAAAGCCTTTCCTAAAGTACCTGTTAAAATATCAACTCTATCCATAACACCGCAATATTCAGGCGTTCCGCGACCTGTATCCCCCATAAAGCCTACTGCATGTGAATCATCAACCATCACCATGGCATCGTATTTATCAGCTAAATCACAGATATCAGCCAAATTGGCAATAAGGCCGTCCATTGAAAAAACACCATCGGTTGCAATAAGGCGAAAACGGGCATTTTTAGTTTCTTTTAGTTGCGCTTCTAAATCTTTCATATCATTATTGGCATAACGATAACGAGCGGCTTTTGATAAACGAACGCCATCAATAATAGAGGCATGGTTTAAAGCATCACTGATAATAGCATCTTCAGAACCTAATAAAGTTTCAAAAAGACCGGCATTAGCATCAAAACAAGAAGAATAAAGAATAGTATCTTCCATTTTCAAAAAAGAAGCGATTTTTTGCTCTAAGGCCTTATGAACAGTTTGAGTACCACAGATAAAGCGCACTGAAGCCATGCCATAACCATATTCTGTTAAGGCCTTTTTAGCTTCGTCGATTAAAGTCTTATCGTTAGCAAGCCCAAGATAATTATTAGCGCAGAGGTTAATAACCTCTTCACCTTTAACCAAAATCTCTGCTTGTTGTTGGCTAGAAATAACTCGTTCTGATTTATATAAGCCTTCTTTTTTTAACCCTTCAATTTCTTCCTGCAAGAATGCATTAAATTTTTTAGACACTCTATACTCCTTGAGGCCAACAAAAAGGAAAAAGAATAGCAAATTTCGCTAGAGTCCTCTAGTCTAAGGTAGTGAAAATGAAGGTTTTAATTACCCTTATATTCTATTTAGAATCAGCAATTAAAAATAAAGATAAAATAAATGTTTAAAAAAAGGCGCACCTTTTAACAAATCTTGCTAAAATTACCACAACATTTTAACCTAGCACTTTTTTAATTTAAAACCTTAGCTTCATTGGTATTTTACTCTTTTTAGCAAAATAGTAGAAATATCAATAGATTCTAGTGTTTAAACCCTAATGGTGAACCAATGACCAATAGCCAATATGCAAGAACCAATATGGTTAAACAACAACTTCGTACCTCCAATATTTTGGAAGAAGATGTTTTAGACTTATTTGATATCTTTCCTCGTAACGAATTTGTGCCACAACAATATGTTGATTTTGCCTACTCTGATATGCAAATTCCCCTAGCTCATGAGCAACGTATGTTAACCCCTGTTGAGGAAGGGCTGATTATTCAAGCGCTTGATTTAAAAGGCCATGAAACCGTATTAGAAATTGGTACAGGTACTGGGTTTTTAACAGCGCTTTTAAGTCATCAAGCAGCGCGAGTTATCTCTATTGATTATTTCGCAAGTTTTACCGAAATGGCAAAGGCTAACCTTGCAAAACACAATTGCAAAAACGTTGAACTTATCACTGCTGATGCAAGCTATGGCTGGTTAGATAAAGCCCCTTTTGACATTATCGTCTTTACCGGTGCAGTTGAATCGCTTACAGAAATGATGCGTTTACAAGTATTACCTGGTGGAAAATTGTTCGCTATCGTTGGCAAAGAGCCTGTGATGCAAGGCCAGTTACATCAGTTATCTCACGATAATACTTGGCAGGCTAAAATTTTATTTGAAACGTCTATCCCTCCATTAATTGATAAGCTTAAGCCCAAAGAGTTTGTGTTTTAGGAAAAGGTTTTTATGAGAAAAATGTTTTGGGGCGTGCTGTTTACGCTCTCTGTACCGCATAGTCTCTATGCGGCAGATTTGATGGATATCTACCTTCAAGCTTTAGAAAATGACCCTGTTTTTAAACAAGCATACAGTCGTTATATGTCAAGTGCTGAAGCCATTCCACAGGCAAGAGCTGCCCTCTTGCCACAGCTATCGCTATCTGCCTTTCGTACACGCAGTATTGAAAATGTCTCTGCTGCTGGTTCTAAAATTAATACAACTTATGATAGTAACCAATTACAGGCGAATGCGTCGCAAGCTATTTTTAATTACCAAGCCTGGGCTCAAGTTCAGCAAGCAAAAGCATCCGTAAAAGCTGCTCAAGCGAGTTTTAATAATTCGGCACAAGACTTAATTTTACGAACAGCAAAAGCTTATTTTGCTGCCCTTTTTGCTCAAGATACTTTAAATTTTGCCGAGGCAAAAAAAAGAGCGAACAAGCGTCAGTTTGATCAAGCAACAGAGCGCTATAAGGTAGGCTTAGATCCAATTACTTCGGTTTATGAAGCCAAAGCAGGCTATGATCGTTCAGTTGCTGAAGTCATCTCTGCTAAAAATAACCAAATTAACCAAAATGAAAATTTACGAAAACTAACTAACCATGTTTATGAGAATATAGCGCCTCTTCGTGATAGTCGTATTCCTCTCATTCGCCCTGAGCCAGATAATGCCAATGAATGGATTAGTGCTGGTTTAAAGCAAAATTATCAGCTTCATGCAGCGAAATATTCTTGGGAAGCAGCAAGAGAAAATGTAAAAGCTCAATCGGCTGCAAACTGGCCTGTATTAGCCTTGCAAGGCAATACTACTCTTACAACCAATGAAACTAAAAACTCATCTATTTTCGTTCCCGCAAGACAAAACAATGCCAATGTTGGTTTAGCCTTGACCTTCCCTGCCTTTCAAGGTGGTTTAATTCGTTCAAGGACAAGACAGGCAGGTTTTGATTACCAAACAAGCAGCCAGCAATTCGAAGTAGTTTATAGAGATGTTGAGGTTAATAGCCGAATTGCTTTTAATACCATTATTGATGGTATTTCTAAGGTAAAAGCGGATAGACAAACTATTATTTCTCAAAAAAATTCCCTGGAAAGTACGGAAGCACAATTTGAAGTGGGTACAAGGACTATGGTTGATGTAGTTAATGCTCAGCAAAAACTCTTTGAAGCGCAGGAACAGCTTGCTAATGATCAGTATAATTTAATCAATTCCATCTTATATCTCAAATATTTGGCTGGAACTTTAAATGTCACTGATCTTGAAGAAATTAATTCCTGGCTTGCAACGACACGCCTCGCAGGCTTTCCTCCGCAAAAATTAAAATCTAAATAGGTTAAATAATGTCACATACTCCCTCGATGATGGAAAAAAAATTATTACATTATACTGGTAAAGCAATTGCTGATTTTAATATGATTCAGCGTGGCGATAGAGTGATGGTTTGTCTATCAGGCGGTAAAGATTCTTTTACTATGCTTTCTATCTTAGATAGGCTAAGAATCCGCTCAAATAATAAATTTGAAATCTTTGCTTTTACGCTGGATCAAGCCCAACCAGGCTGGGATGATTCAAAATTACGCCTATGGTTAGAAGAAAGGCGTATTCCCTATGAAATTTTAAACCGTGATACCTATTCGATTGTTAAAGAAAAAATTCCTGAAGGAAAAACCTATTGTTCTTTATGCTCTCGTTTAAGAAGAGGCATTATTTACCGTTATGCTGAAGAAAAAGGCTTTAATAAAATTGCTTTGGGTCATCATCGTGATGATTTAATCCGCTCTTTAATGATGTCTATTTTATATAATGGCGATATTCGTTCTATGCCACCTAAACTTTTAAGTGATAATAAAAAGCATATCGTGATTAGACCTCTTTGCTATGTGCAAGAAAAAGATATTATTGAATATGCAAATGAACAGGCCTACCCTATTATCCCTTGCACTCTTTGCGGCTCACAAGAAAACCTAGCTCGCAAAAAAGTGGGTCGATTAATTGATGAACTAGCCAAAGAAAACCCCAAAATTCCTAGCAATATGTTACATGCTTTGCAAAGTATTAAACCTAGCCAATTAATGGATCAGGATTTATGGCATTTTAAAACGCTTGAGAAAGAATTGATTACAGACAAAGAGCTTAATGAAGAAGCTGTAGTTGATGCTATTTCAGAAGAATGGGAAGAAGTATAGTTTAGAGATAAAGGTCTGAAAGACCGCAACCCAGGTTTCCTTAACTAAGTTCACAGTTGAATTCAAGAGATCCTTCGTAAGGCTCAGGATGACGGCGTCTTACCTATGATTGTCATTCTTAGCAAGTAGCCTGGGTGGAGGTCTGAAGGACCGCAACCCGGGTTTCCCAACTAAGTTCACAGTTGAATTCAGGAGATCCTTTGCGAGGCTCAAGGATGACAGCTTCTTTCCGCCTTACACCTATTTCTATCCACCGCAACTTTTAACGACAACTTGCAGGGCGATATTTAGCTAATAAAGTACCTGTGTTACAAGTCCAGGTTAAATAGCCATTTTTTTGTATACTTGGGACTAATAAAATAGTGCCATTACCTGCTTTTTCCGTATAACTAATGGTAATTACCCCTGCTTCTCCAATAGTAATAAATTGCACATTGGGAGTTGGTTCAGGGCTTTTGTAACTTGTTAAGGATTCTGCTTTGGGTAATTCATTATTAGCCATCGTTTCTTCAGCCACAGCAAGCTTTGCAGCTTCAGCTAATTGTAAACCTTCACTAACTCGTGCTTTAACCACATAATCTTGGTAGGCAGGAATACCTAGGGATAATAAAATACCTATGATTGCGATTACCACCATAAGTTCAATTAACGTAAAACCCTTTTGCTTCATAAAATTTAATCCCCAATTTAAAAAATAACTGGCAGTATGACATAACCTCTCAGTATATCTAAATTTTTTTGTATAAGTATTTATAACCTTACAATTTTATCAATGCCTAGTATAATTTAAGTTAACTTCCTTTTTTTTAGAAAAACGATGTCACGTAAAGAACGCATAGAACAAATTATCAATGAGAATCTAAACCCAAATCATTTAGAAATTCATAATGAATCGCATATGCACCATGTGCCCAAAGATTCGGAAACGCATTTTAAATTAATTATTGTGGCTGATAAATTCAGCGATTTAAATCGTATCGAACGCCATCGCCTTGTCAATAAGCTTTTAAAAAGTGAATTAGACTCAGACCTCCATGCCTTGAGTTTGCATTTATTTAATTCTTCTGAATGGAAAGCTAAAGGTGAGACTGTTTTAAAATCACCTGCCTGTCGTGATGGCTATAAAAATGGATAGCCCCATTTACTGGCAAAAAAGCTGTATTCTTCGCGCGAAAAAAAGAGGTTTTCATTTAATTAATCAAGAATTAGAAGCGACTTTAAATACCTTGCCCTATATAGAGATTGGCTTAATGAATCTTTTTTTACAGCATACCTCTGCTTCAATCTGTATTAGTGAAAATGCAAGTCCTGAAGTGGCTTCTGATCTTGAGACGTATTTTAATAAAACCATCCCCGATAATTTAGCGCTTTATCAGCATACAATTGAAGGGGAAGATGATATGCCCGCTCATATTAAAAATGTCATTTTAGGAGCAAGTTTAACTATCCCTATTACCAAAGGGAAACTTGCATTGGGGCAGTGGCAAGGTATTTATCTTTGTGAGCATCGTAATGAGGCATCTTCAAGGAAGCTAATACTTACGGCACAAGGATATGGTTAAAAGCGCTTTTTAATTGCCCCTCTCCCGCTTTGTAGATACCCCCTCCCACAAGGAGAGAGGGATTAAACACCTTCATTGAGAGCCAATAAAACGTAGCATTTTAAAGAAAATTGGGTATATACTACCTTTTTTGTCTAAATAAATTTAGTTCGATTTTTCAAATTTCTTTCAAGCTGTAGGTTAACAATGATAAAAACACATTCTGCTGAAAAAATTTCTGTTTTAGCTTTAGTTCTTTTAATCACAGGCGCTATTGATAGTATTCGTAACTTACCTGCTACGGCCTTGTTTGGTTCTTCTTTAATTTTTTTCTTTATTTTTTCGGCAATCATCTTTCTTATTCCTGTAGGCCTTGTGGCAGCCGAACTAGCCTCTACCTGGTCAGAAGAAGAAGGTGGTGTTTATAGCTGGGTTAAGCATGCCTTTGGCGATACCATGGCCTTTTTTACTATTTGGTTGCAATGGATTAATACCATGGTTTGGTACCCCACTATTTTATCCTTTATTGCCGGTACTCTAGCCTATTTAATTAATCCTGAACTGGCACAAAATAAATACTATATTATGGCAGTGATTATTATAACCTTTTGGTCGCTAACCTTTCTTGGCCTTGCAGGTCTTAAAGCCTCCGCTACTTTTGCAGGTATTTGCGCTGTTGTGGGTATGATAGTTCCGATGGCCTTCATTATTCTATTGGCCGTGATTTGGCTAGCTCAAGGGCATCCTATCGCTGTTGATTTAAGTTTCAATAAACTCATCCCTCATTGGGGTGATGGACAATCTTGGCTTTCTTTAACAGCGATTATGACTTCCTTTTTAGGCATGGAATTAGCAGCCGTTCATGTACGAAATGTAGATAAACCTCAAACAAATTTCCCTAAAGCAATCTTATTATCAGCCTTTCTTATTTTAACAACCATGATCTTAGGCTCTTTAGCTATTGCCTTTGTTCTACCAACTGAAAAAATTAATTTGGTTGAAGGAGTAATGCAGGCCTTCACTAACTTTTTTGAAGCCTATCATATGACTTGGCTTATGCCTGTTATAGTTGTTCTTCTTTTATTAGGTAGCCTTGGTTCTATGGTTAACTGGATTATTTCGCCAGCAAAAGGATTATTGTTAGCAGCAGATAATGGCTTTTTACCTCATTGGTTATATCGTTTAAATAAAAAAGGTATTGCATCTCGAATTCTTTTATTGCAAGCAACCTTAGTTACCCTTTTGTGTGGCGGGTTTATGCTTTTACCTACCATTAATTCAATTTATTGGTTATTTACCGCTCTCAGTACAGAACTTTATATTTTGATGTATGTCTTTATGTTTGTTGCAGCCTGGCGTCTTAAATCTAAATTTGCTCATTTACCCCGTTATTTCAAAATCCCCGGCGGAAAACTAGGCTATTATTTTGTCTGCCTATTAGGTCTTATCGGCTGCACAATCACCTTAATTGTTGGTTTTATTCCACCTGAAAGTACAGTTGAAGGAGCAGCAAATCATTTTAGGATTATTTTTGCTTCAGGAATCTTGATTATGATTTTCCCTGCTTATTTATTGCATTTAAGAAAAAAGAGGCTTTCTAAAAATAAATAAATTAACTTAAACTTTGATTACGTCTTCGACTGCATCAAGGTTTAGGCTATAAATTAAGTAATTTTAATAATTGGAGTTGCAGAATCATCCTCTCCTCTAACTTGTTGAAGTTCAGCTTTGATATCTTTATAAATACCAGCCATCTTTTTAGTATGGGTGGTTTCTTTCTCTGTATTATTAAATATCGAATGACTATGTCGATGGCTTGCAAAAAAGAGATTAAGAGGATGTTTTTTATCACTTTCAATAAGGTTTAGTTCTTCTTTTAATGCGTCTTTATTATCTTTTATATAATCCAAAAGCGCTTTTTTGTATCCAGTTTTTTTAGCAAGGAGCGAAAGATAATTCTCGGGTAAATCCTTACCTTTAAGTTCTTTTTCATCCGTATTAGTCAAAAATAAATATAAAAGTTCACCAATACCCGTATTTTCATCCTTGTTTAACCTTTGTTGTAAAAACTCAACCGAGGTTGATAATTCAACTCTTAAAGCCCTT
>JAIUOG010000067.1 GCA_020161725.1 Pseudomonadota bacterium | reverse complement strand
AACCTTTTGATTCATTTTTTTGTCATTCCCGCGTAGGCGGGAATCTATTTCTAAAAGTGGCACCTCACTTTGGTTGATAAATGGATTCCCGCCTACGCGGGAATGACATAAATTTTAATCATAGTCAGTTTAAATTGCGCTATAAATTGGGTAAAAATACGTCAGGATCACTCAGCGCTTCGCTTCATCCAGGCTACATTTTAAATGTTTTTTTTCAAAACCTAACATTTTGAAAGATAATGGGTATATATTAAAATTAAGTGAATCAGATTAGCTAAATTAATTTTGGAGTTTATTCTATGACCATAGCTAGCAATAGCAGTAATGAACTTAAAAATAATGCCTACGATTATTCATTTCACACACTAAGAGATCATGAACCCCTCTCCCTTTCTTCTTTCAAAGGCAAAGTTCTCATCATAGTCAACACTGCTTCAAAATGTGGTTTTACTCCTCAATATAAACAATTAGAAACACTTTATGAGAAATATAAAGATAAGGGGCTTGTTATCCTAGGTGTACCTTCAAATGATTTTGGTAAACAGGAACCAGGAACAGCAGAAGATATTGCTAGCTTTTGCCAGGTAAATTATGGTGTTTCATTTCCTATGGCCGCAAAAGAAATCGTTTCGGGTAAAAATGCGCACCCTTTTTATCTTTGGGCTAGAAAAAAATTGGGTTTTTGGACTACGCCTAAATGGAATTTTCATAAATACCTTATCAACCGAAATGGTGAAGTAGTAGATTACTTCTATTCTTTTACTTCACCCACTGCACCTAGGTTCATCAAGGCTCTTGAGAAAGTTTTGAAGGAAAATTAGCAAGTAGCCTGGGTGTAGGTCTAAAGACCGTAAACCGGGTTTTACCAGCAAAATTTAAGATAAATTTGCCAATTTCATAACTCGCTTAACAAAGGATGGTCCGGGGTCGTTTTTATCGGTTTGATAATTTGGATCTTGTTCAAGCCAAAGGGCTGTATTTTTATAATCTAAATATTCATGATGGCCAATTACATGGTCAATTTGAGGGTATTTCGATTTTAGATGACAAACTAAAAAAGCATTTGCTTTAACTTGTGCATCAGTTAAATCATCTTTGCTATCCATGCCACCGATATTTTCGATTCCTATCGCAAAATGATTAAGACCAATGACGTGCCTTGCCATCCAGTTATCAGGCATTAATTGATATATTGTTCCATCTCTATCAACTAAAAAATGACTAGAAACATTTAAATTACCTGGCAATTCCTTAATCCTAGGTGAAGATTTAGGAAAAGTTGCTGGGTTAAATACTCTAAAAGTAGCTTCCATAGTGGGAATACAAGTCCAATGTAAGACTATCATTTTGGGTTCGATTTCGATGGATTGGCTGTCAATACCATAATGGCTTAATTGATATTGCCTAGTAAGCTGTACTCTTTCTTTATCAAAGATAATTGGTTTTTGATGGATTATCTGCGGATAAGGGCAAGAAACAGCATAGCTTTGTGTGTTTAGAGCTAAGAATAAAGAAACTAATAAATATTTCATCTTATTTAAGCACCATAAAATAGGCAGCAACATAGTTAGGTAAATGATGATTTGCTTTGTAAAATGCATCTAAGCCTGCATAAGAACCTGTTAGAAAATCAATCTGGTATTGATTATTTGCAAAAGCGCCACCCGTATCAGCAAAAATACCCGCACGTGTAATGGTGTTTTGCCCTTCTTTATATTGAATCAATAAAAGCTTGCCTAAGCCAAAATTTTCTAAATCAGCAGCGTAGGTTACACCAGGCTCAACTGTAATTTTTTCATCTGCATCTTTCCCATAACCCTTAACACCCTTCACTTCTTTAAAATACCAATAACGCTCCTGCTTATAGGGGTTTTTAGTTCTATCGTAAGCAATATTGTTAGAACGATGCACGTTAAAGGTTTTTTGTTGGTTTTTGAAATCAGCGATTATAGTGCCTTGTAATAAAGCGGCTTCTAAATCCTCTCGATTTAAATAAGCTAATACAGGCACTTCTTTCTTGTTTAAAGCACCTTTTAATATCGCTTGTTTGCCGTATTTAAAGCGCAAAAGTTCGGGTTTTGCATCTGCTTCTTCTAAAGTGAGTATGACTTCATCTTGGGGAATAGCATATAAGGCCAGAGGATAATTTTTGGTGAATTTAGAACTTACTCTTGCCTTATGAATATAATACTTGGTCATTAAAATTTTATCTTGAGGTAAATTTTGCAAAAGCGGTTTATTCTTAGCAATCACTCGCGCTTGGGAAAGATTTGGATACCAACGGATAAACTCAAAATGTTGTCGAACAAAGGCAGGGTCATTAAGTTCATTTTGATGTTGGCAAATAAATTCTAAAGTAGCTTTGACTTTTGCTAATGGAAGTTTAAAAACCTTGCCCTCATGAATAACTAAAGGATCATAACTTGCACCACGATTTAAATAAACTAAAGTCTCCTTTGCTGTTTTACAAAGAGCAGAACCATTAATTTGATATTTTGCCGTATCGACAGGTTTAGCAGGAACAAAGCTTGGGCTAGCCATTAGTTTCGCCGTAAAAGCCAAACCTAGAAGGATTTTTTTGAACATAGAAAATAGATTTAGAAAAAAAATAGATTATAACAAATAACCCTCTTTAATAGTCAAAATCCTATCCATTTTTTCAGCTAAAGATTGATCATGCGTCACGATAACCAAAGCCGTGTTTAAGCTTTTATTTAAACGAAGCATAATATCAAAGACTTTGCTTGCTGTGGCCTGATCTAAATTACCAGTTGGCTCATCTGCCAAAACACAGCGAGGTTGATGCACAAGAGCCCTTGCTATAGCAACACGCTGCCTTTCACCACCTGATAGTTGTGACGGTTTATGATTTATCCGATGGGAAAGTCCCACTTCTTCAAGTATTTTTTCAGCAGCAACCGTAGCATCAGGAATTGCTTTATCAGCTAATAATAAAGGCATTGCCACATTTTCCAAGGCTGTAAATTCAGGTAACAGATGATGAAATTGGTAAACAAAACCAAGCTCTTGGTTCCGTAAACGGCAACGTTTTTTTTCTGAAAGTTTGTACCAATCAATATCTTGAATCAATAACTGCCCAGAACTCGGCTTATCTAACCCCCCCAATAAATGCAATAAAGTGCTTTTACCGGAACCTGAAGGGCCAATAATGGCAATTCGTTCACCAGCAGCAATTTGTAAATTAATGCCTTTTAATACTTCAACCTTATCCGTACCATCAAAATAATCTTTGGTCAGATTCTGACAATATAAAACGGGCTTATTCATAATGTAAAGCCTCCGCAATTACCGTTTTGGATGCCCGCCAAGCAGGATAAATCGTTGCTAAAAAGCTCATTAAGAGTGCCACTAAGCAGATATGCCATAGATCGGACATAAGAATTTTGGATGGAAGATAATCAACAAAATACATGTTTGCAGAAAGAATTTGAGTATTAAATAATTTCTGTAAGAAATTAACTATTGCAGTCACATTAGAAGCTAAAGCAATACCAGCGACAAGACCAATGAAAGTACCAATTACCCCAACCATCATACCTTGTACGATAAAAATCCAAAGGATGATCGAGGGAGGTGCTCCAATCGTTCTTAAAATAGCAATTTCTGATTGTTTATCATTCACGACCATAACTAAGGATGACACAAGATTAAAAGAAGCAACGGCAATGATGAGTAATAACATTAAAAACATCATTGTTTTTTCAAGTTTGACCGCATGGAAAAAAGGCCCAAATTGCTGAGTCCAATTACCTACTTCATATTCTTCACCTAATTGAAGACTTAATTTATCACTTAGCGCTGGAGCTTCATAAATATTTTTAATTTTCATTTTTAAACCAGTGACAGCCTGATTTAATTGAAATAAGGTTTGTGCATCTTTTAGATTAATGAAAGCTAATTTAGTATCAAAATTAAAACCTGTTCCCGCTGAAAAAACACCTGCGACACGAAAACGTTTAAAGCGAGGAATCATGCCAGCAGGCGTCACCGTTGCCTGGGGAATCATGATTGTAACCATATCCCCCACCATAACACCTAAACTGTCAGCAAGCCCACGACCTAAAAGAATGCCAAAATGAGGAAGATTATCTAAGGAACCAATTATTAATTTTTTAGATAAATGGCTAACACCCTCTTCTTTTGCAGGATCAATACCTGTTAAAACAATCGGTAAAACTTGCCCTTCATTAGTTAAAAGCCCTTGCCCACCAACAAAAGGAGCCACAGCAACCACCCCTTTTTCTGTTTCAAGCTCACTTTCAACCGCTTGCCAATTATTTATTTTACCCTCATGACTGCTTACAGTAATTTCAGGCGCCATTCCAAAAAACCGCTTATGGATTTCGGTATCAAAACCATTCATGACCGAAAGAACAGTAATTAAAACCATTACCCCGAGCGCGATTCCAAGCATGGAACTTAAAGAGATAAAAGACACAAAATGATTGCGCTTTTTAGATCGTGTATATCGTAATCCAATATATGCCGATAGAGGTTTGAACATAATTGATTAATAGTCGTAAAAAAACTATTGTAGTTAAATTTTGCTTTCCAGGATATAGCCAATTGAAAAATAGCATCGCTAAAACAAACTTAGCCTTTCATTTAGAAAGTGGCAGTTTAGAATTCATTAAATGGATTGCCTTAATATCCATGACAATTGATCATGCCAATCGCTTTTTTTTGAATGGAGCAAATTCTGCTTTTTATTGTTTAGGCCGACTCGCTATGCCACTTTTTGCTTTTACACTTTCTTATAGCCTAGCTCATATTCCTGTATCTAATAGTGAGAAATATGGCCAAATTTTAAAGCGCCTCCTTATTTATGGTTTAATTGCCATCCCTCCTTTTATGGTTATGAAGAGACAAATGCATCTTTATCCTTTTAATATTATGTTTCTTTTAGCCCTAAGTACGGCCTCTATTTATTTTTTAAAAACCGCAGGATTAAATCGTATTTTTGCTTTTTTTATTTTATTAATCGGTGGTTTCTATGTTGAATACCAATGGATAGGGATCTTGTTTGCAATTGCTGCTTGGTATTTTTGTGAACGCCCCTCGCTTATCTCCTCAATGTTTCTAGCCTTAGCTTATATTTTACTTGATGATTTAAACCACAATCACTGGGCTTTATTATCATTGATAGTGATTTTTCTAGCCAGCCAAATCCATTTTAAAGTGCCTAGAATTAAACATTTTTTCTATCTTTATTATCCCCTTCATCTTTATATTCTCCTTTTTTTAAGCTTTCTTCTTGTTTAATTTGAAAATTTGTTCAAATTCTGTCTATATTTAAAAAGAGATTGAATCAAAAAAATTCCAATCGACCAATGTAAGAGCATAACTATATGGAGATATCATGCCAATACATGAACGACGTCAACATTTTCGTATAGAGGATCAAATTTACTTTGAATACAAAATAATAGAACAAGGTGAATTTTTTTCAGATGAAATCATTAAGCAAGAGCTTTTAGGGCAAAACGGCAAGCGCTTTTTAGAAACAACAGAATATTTTCAAATTATTGATTATGAACTTGCTGAGCTAACGCAAACTGTTGCACTACAAAATCCGGCTATTGCTCATTATCTTAATTTATTAAATTCAAAAATTGAGCATTTAACAAGACATCTTTTAATGGGTGATAAAATACATTTACGGAAAGTTAATATTAGTTTGGGTGGTATGGCCTTTAAAACAAAAGAGCGCATTAAAGAAAATACACACATCAAAATAATTATTTACACTAAGCCTAAAATGTTCCCTATTATTGTTGATGCCCATGTGGTTTATAGCCAATTTAAAAGCGAACACCATTATCATACAGCCGTACAATTTGAGAGCTTAGATAGAGAGCAAGAACAACTATTATCAGAACATATTATTTTATCGCAAATAAAATGTAGAGCAGATTAATCAGTAGTATTGGAGACTGTATTGATGCATAATTTATGGTCAAAATAATACTATCTAAGAGATTACACTATGGCGAAAATGATTTTTTGTGTGAAGTTAAAAGAAGAACAGGAAGCATTAGATGAGGCTCCCTTTCCTGGATCTATGGGTGAGAAAATCTTAAATCAGGTATCTAAGCAGGCATGGAGAATGTGGCTTGCACATCAAACCATGCTGATTAACGAATATCGCTTAAGTCTCATTGATAGCAAATCAAGAGAATTTTTAAACCAAGAAATGCAAAAATATCTTTTTGGCGAAGGCTCTGATGCTCCTGCGGGTTTTACGCCACAAGAATAAGGGAAATTATGTTTCATGAATTCTTAATACCGAATAAAGAAGTAAATGAAGCAATAAAACAAAATAGACCGCTTGTGGCCTTAGAATCCAGTTTTCTTTCTCATGGATTAGGCTATCCAGAGAATTTTTTAATGGCCCAAGAGCTTAAACACTTGATTAGAGAAAAAGGAGCAACTCCTGCAATGATTGCAATCATTGCAGGTAAAATATACGTCGGACTCGATGAAAAAACCATGCTAAATTTGGCAAAAACCAAAAACCTTATTAAGGCCTCCAAAAGAGACCTCTCTTTTATTTTAAGTACTAAAAAAACGGCAACTACAACAACTACTGCTGCAATGTATTGCGCTCATTTAGCTCACCTATCAGTCTTTGTTACAGGAAATTTAGGTGGAATCAACCACCAGGTGGGTAAAAACGCCGATATTTTTGCTGACATAGTTGCTATTAGCGAAATTCCTATCACCTTTGTTTGCTCAGGCACCAAATCAATTTTAGATTTACCAAAGACACTAGAAATGCTAGAAACTTGTGGCGTTTCTATTATTGGTTATGGGACAGATAAATTTCCAACTTCGAGTAACCATAATAAAACTAATCCCTTACTCAAGCGTTTAAATAGCGCTGATGAGATTGCCAATCTCATGATTCATCAACAACAATTAGCTTTAAATAAGGGCATTATTATTGCGAACCCTCATGTAGAGAATAATTCCTTCAATCATAAAGAAATTAATCCTTTAATAGAACAAATGCAAAATGAGGCTAAAACAGCAAAGAAAACAATAACACCCCATTTTTTAGAAAAAATAGTTCAGTTAAGCACAGAAAAAAATCTCAAGTTAAATCTCGAACTCATCAAAAACAATGCTAATCTTGCCACAGAAATCGCCCTTGCTTATCAAAAAGTAAACAAAACAATAAAAACTTAAAAAAAAATCCAAACATTTCTTGACTCAAAATCATTCTCGGAGTTTAATAGCACCACTCGCGGCCAGATAGCTCAGTCGGTAGAGCAGAGGATTGAAAATCCTCGTGTCGGCGGTTCGATTCCGTCTCTGGCCACCATGTAATCAAAGACTTATTTATATTTCTATCTGTTTATTGGTTGACTGTTGAAAGTACTTGCCCTTCGTCACAGGTAGAACGATAGATTTTCTGTTGTTGAAGAAAGACAACACATCATTTTTTCGATACAAATACGACCTAATTTAAGATAGTACTCGCTAAATCTAGTGTTTATATGCTTGCCTACTTGTCCCTGATGTTCCGCTCAAATTTTGTAAGTGCTTTAAAGCTCAACTATAAGAATCTCATATAGATAATTCGGATTTTACTCTTGGATTTCTCGGGTTATTACATTGGATAATTCGGATTTTAGTCTTGGATTTCTCGGGTTACTATTGGCTATTTTTCAATAAGTGTTATATATTGAAACAATGTTACAAATATATAAAGCCCTATGTTTGAAAGAAAATTAACCCCTATTATTACTGAGCTGCTCCCTGAATTCAGAATTGTTTATTTAACCGGACCACGACAAGCTGGAAAAACGACTTTAACAAAAATAATTGCTCAAAATGGTGGGTTTGAATATATTTCTTTTGATAATCAAACCATTCTTCAATCAGCTCAAAACGATCCGATTGGTTTTATAAATTCTTTTCATAATAAAAAAGTCGTTTTGGATGAGTTTCAATATGTACCTGAATTAATCTCAGCTATAAAACATGCATCAGATAACCTGCCATCGAATGTGAAAGGAAAATTCCTTTTAACTGGATCCGCAGATATTTTTCGCTCAGGGAAAACACAAGAGGCCTTACCTGGACATATGGCAAGATTAG
Source organism: Pseudomonadota bacterium (assembly GCA_020161725.1). GTDB lineage: Bacteria > Pseudomonadota > Gammaproteobacteria > Legionellales > Legionellaceae > Tatlockia. Next base: position 4,826 of record JAIUOG010000067.1, on the reverse strand, counting down.
AACTCTATCCGCTGTCATTAGCAGAAAAATATGAAACTGATTATAATATTATCGATCTACTCTGTAATGAATATTTTAACTTAAACAACCTTACGCTGGTTACTCGCGCCGACTTAGCCAATTTAATTCTCGCAGGTGGATATCCAGAGGTTCAGGATAAAAGTCCAAGGGCAAAACAAATATGGTACAAATCTTATATAGAAGGTCGTCTTTTTAAAGATTTTGAGACTCTATATCATGCTAAGGGTGACTATCGTTCTAAACTCGAAGCGCTTATTCCTTATTTAGCTGGAATCTCGGGCAATCTACTTAAGTATGCAAATATTTCAAATGACTTAGTTGAGGATGACAAATTAGTTAAAGCATATATAGAAGTTTTAGAGTTGATGTTTATCATTAAAAGAGTCCCTGCTTATTTAAAAAATAAAGCAAAACGACAAGCTATTACAATGCCTAAGCTCCAAACAATAGACACAGGACTTGCCTGTAGTCTTTTAGGTATAAAAAACGAAGAGCAATTACTTAATAGTTCTCATTATGGAGGTCTTTTAGAAAATTTAATCTATATGGAGTTGCTCAAACAAAACGGTTGGTCAAAAGAGAAGGTAGAATTATTACATTTTCGAGATAAATATCAAAATGAAGTGGATATCGTCTTAGAGAGGGATAATCATCAGATCATTGGAGTTGAAGTCAAAGCATCTGCAACTTTAAATATGCACGACTTTAAAGGATTAATAAAGTTAGCAGAATTTAATCCTTCAAAATTTCAATATGGTGTCATTTTCTATTCTGGTAAAGAAATCTTACCGTTCTCTCAGAATGACATTAAATTATTTGCCTTACCGATAAGTTTGTTTATCAAGTCGAGTGCAAAGAAAGAGAATGATTCTTAATCACCGTACTATTCCTATCTACACGAAACCAGCTACGCGTATGAGATAAGTATTCAGCATGTAGACAGATTATTTAATAACTCAATAAAAATGTAAAAATCTGAATTGAATCAATTTTTATTTTCTTTTACCTTCGAAAAATTTTTTGGGTAAATAATTCAGCCTTCTCCTAGAACGTTCCCAAATCCAATTTTATTGTGAAAGCCGAACCTCGCGTAATGGGGGGAGAAGGTATTGTATTGAATTATTCCATTGATAGCTGCTGACAGACTTTTTCAGAATCGGAGTAGCAATCATTTTAAACGTTTGCTGTTTGCAACAGCAAACATTATCTAAATCCTTTATTCTTACAAGCTACATCGGTTTCATGGTTGCCTAATACCCACAAAATTTGATGAGAAGAAATCCTTTAATACAATAGCATGATTATGTTGCTCATCCTTAGAAGCATAAAATAGTGTGAGTGGTCCTTTTCTTGCCTCATTTAAAATTTGTTTTACTAAATCTTTTTTAGCCTTTAATTCTTCTAAATATCGTTCTTTGAATTCATCCCAACTAGATGATGGATCTTTATGAAACCATTTTCGTAAATCCGTACTTGGTGCAATGTCTTTCGCCCACAGATCAAAGGGAATAGCTTCCTTTTTTATGCCTCGTGGCCATAGTCTATCTACTAAAACCCACATCCCTTTTTTTTCTTTTGGTGGGTCGTAGACTCGGTAAATTTTAATTTGCATATTTATTTTGAGGAAAGTCTGCTTACTTTTAAGTATAAGAGAGGATTTTTTAAAAATCAGATATTAGATAAACTTGTAAGCAAAAATCCCTCTCTCCTGCGAGGAGGAATATTTCTAAAGGGGGCTTAAGCTGATAAGCCCCGAATTGAAATTTCTTTATAAAACAGAGCGATGTGCATAGACCCAAGCTTTGCTGCCAGAAGCAAGTTCAACTTCTATACGCACGTAGTCATCAACTTCGTAATCATCTGCTTTTAAAAGTTCATCTTTGGTTAATTCGAAAACCATTCCTTCTACGATATCATTTTGATTATTGGAAGAAATGAGGATCTTATGGACAGGCTCTTTGCTTAAAGCTAAAACATGAGGACATGTTATCGGTAAATCCCCTAAATTAAAACCGGTTAATTTATCATTGCTACCCTTTAGCCTTCTATTAAAGGTGGCCAACTGCACTTCTTCTAATTGCAAAGTACCATATGAAAATAGTTTTTCCATTTATGTCTCTAATCAAAATTCATTACATCTTGTTGAACACCACTTACTAGCCAATGTTTATTACCTACAAATTGACTAAAGTGCCAAATCTCATCTATTTCTGTTGCAGGTGCAGTATTTTCACTGATTAACCCCGTAAAACGTACCGTTGCAAGAGTTGCATCGACTTGTTTAGACATATTAATCAATTCAACTTTAAGGTTAATCACCTCAGTATTATTAGGCTCATCACCCATTTCATCTAATTGCATTTTAATTTCAGCGTAGACTTCTGCTGTCGTTAATTGAGCTAAATCATAAAGGTTTTTTTTATCATAAGCTTGTTGAAGACGTATAAATTTAACCTTCGCTTCTCTTAAAAAAGATTCTGTTGAAAATTGAGATAAAGAGCTATTCTGCTCCTGTTTATTAGTAAATTGATTTGAAAAATTAGAATTGGCTGCCGAGGTATTAAAAGCCATTTTCCTTTTGAGAAATTGTGCAATAAAAAATACTAATGAACCTAACAGCAACCAAGAAATGAGCCCTGCACCTATTCCATGCCCCATAAATAAACTAGTTAATAAACCACCAATGATTAAACCACCTAAAAGGCCACCGAAACGGTTAGCTCTTGGTTTTTGTTGGGCAAAATTGGTTTTTTTAGCAGAAGGAGCTTGATGATTAGAAAAAAGACTTGAATGCGAACGTTGAATCCCAAAACTTCTACCGCCACCAAAACGTTTTGCAGATGCTTCGTTTATTATCAGACCAAAAGAGACAAAGAGCATTAAAAAACAGCAGAAAAATTTACGCATAGACACCTCAGACAAATAATGCCTAGTATATACCCAAATTTCTTCAAAAAGCGAGTATCCAAGCTTGGATGGAGGCTCTTCGATCTGTAATCAGGGAGAAGAAACCTTGATTTAGCAATGCTTCACCCAGGCTTTTTAAATGGCAGGCCCTATAAAAGCTTACTATAATCCTATTTAGAGCATTTTTCGAACAAATATTTTTAATAGGGATAGCCATGAAGTATTGTTTTATGATATTTCTCGGTTTTTTAATTGCATCTTTTTCCTATGCTGACAACTACAAGGCTAGTTATTACGGCACAGGCCTCTGCAATTACCCACAATATAAATGTATTAAGATAAAACGAGGACAAAATTGGCTTAAATTATTTCCTGATGCGACAAAGCGAGATTTAGTTCAACGTTTAAATAGAACTTATAATGCCCTATGGGCAGGCAAAATAATTGCTGTTCCCAACTCTCTTGATAATATTACCCTTCTCGATATAGCCCCCTTCCCTCGTAAAATTCAAACTAAAGATTCAAAACAAATTATTATCGACCAAGATAAATTAGCTTGGGGGGCTTATGATGAATCCGGGCAATTAGTACGTTGGGGGCCAATTTCATCTGGCCGCGATAAATGTTCCGATAGCGAAGATGCTTGTTTAACTCTAACAGGTATTTTTAGAGTTTTTAGTAAAGATACGAAAAATTGCATTTCGAATGCTTTTCCTGCTGGGAAAGGTGGTGCAAAAATGCCCTATTGTATGTTTTTCCATAAAGGTTATGCTTTGCATGGTTCTAATGATATCCCAGGTTATCGAGCAAGCCATGGCTGCATAAGAATGTTTACAGAAGATGCAAAGTGGCTAAATGAAAACTTCGTCACCCCCTCATCCAAGGATAATAATTACACAGGAACCTTGGTTATCGTTCGTCCAATTCTTGGTATAATTTAATTTTCCGCCTCAAAAAAGACCTATTTTTAACCAAAAAAGTAAAAAAAAGCTAAAAAAAGAGGAATTATTAAAGAAAATAAGTTTTTTTAGTCCGAATAGTATACAATATAAATGTAATATAGGTTATGCTGCTAAGCGGCTAGTTAAGCCAAAGTTACAAATTTAGTTAATTTTTAGGAATAGGCAAATATGTCAGACAAAATACGCGGTAAAGTTAAATGGTTCAATGAAAGCAAAGGTTTTGGTTTTATTGATAGTGATGGTAAAGATTATTTCGTTCACTTCAGCGCTATTCAAGGCTCTGGTTTCAAAACATTAGCAGAAGGTGCTGTTGTAATGTTTAAACCTGCTACAGGCCAAAAAGGTCCTCAAGCAGAAGAAGTCGAAGTCGTATAATCTATCTTATAAGCCGCTCCAATTATCAAAAAGGGTTTCCTTTTTATTTAGGTTGCGGCTTTCTTTTTTATTGATTTAATTCAATTGCAATTTTCTCTGGTTTCCCTGCCTCTTTTTCCCATGGTCTTGCATATTCTAATTGCACTTCTGGTGCAAAGATTTTCAAAATTTCATCCTAGAACCACGTGTAAATAATTTTTTTTGGGATACCACAAAGTCCACAAAAAAAAAACGGAAACGTGGAGATGATCTAGAATCCCTCAGCCACGTTTCTAATCTCCCTTGCCGTTAAATAAAAGCGTGTTTTACTCAGAAAAAAGAAAGAAAAAAAACGTTTGTGAGGTCAACAGGCGTAAGGGTGAAGACGTACATTTGGATTATAAATAAAAAGAGCTTTTTGATAAGCGGCTTCTCCTAACCTTCTAAGCTTATCACTAGGGCCCATCAATACCTCTTGATGAGAAATAACACATCTATCAGCAAGTAAGACAAAGGAATGCGGAACGGATGATCACAGGATCAAGAGGAGGCAAGCCGGAAGCGAGATGCGTCCTCGTGAAG
>JAIUOG010000066.1 GCA_020161725.1 Pseudomonadota bacterium | reverse complement strand
TGTAAGCTCTGGGCTCGTTTTTTCAGGAACAGTATTTTGCAGTTTAGTGATTTGATTGATTAAATTAGTAATAGCATTGCCAAAAAAAGAATTACTATTTTTTTCTGGATGATTTTGCCAATCAAAAAATTCAATAACAAAAAGAGTAAAATGGGGCTTATTTTCAACGCTAAGTAAGTTAGAGGCTAAATAAATTTGAACATCGTCATAAAAATTTAAGTTATCAAGAAGAGGGGACGTTTCGAGGCACTTTTTAGCTTCATTTTCATCAACAAAGAGTGTTTCGATAACTAAATCAGCAAATTCTTTTGGAGTAAGCGAACTGGAAGAATTAGGTTGATGATAAATTTCCATTGTATGATTAGTAGAATCAAGCTTATTAGTTTCTTCATCATCATTATCTGTGTTTTTAGTAGAAGAAAATAAATTAACATCAACATCTAAGCCTCGCGCATAATCCTGTGCTTTTTCATAAGCTTCTCTGAGTAACTGATAGCCAGCGGCATCATCTTCAGGATTGAAAATTTTTAATTGAACTGCATAAGCTCTTTTAATAATTTTAAGATCGGTTGTTGGATCGATTGCTAAAAATTGCCAAATAGTCATTTTTCTACTTATAAAGGAGTGTAATCATTTTCAATTTGTTCAAGAAGATCATTTAAATGAATGTAAGCTTTTAAAATAGCGACGTTATCTCCACTATTTAATATTTGTAAAAATTTGCGAATTTCTACATTTAAATGAGTTCTTAATTGCCCACGAATTTCTTCATATAATCTTTCGGCTCTGGCAAGAAGAAACTTATTTTTAGTTTCTTCTCGTGGATGAATTTTTAATTTTTTAAAGGCTTCCAGTCGCAAAGCGATTTCTTCTGCAGATAAAAGCCCAGGATTATTTTCAATTACCAGAGTTTTAATTTCACCAGTCTCATTCAGCTTAGTTTCAACCTCTAAAAGACCATTGATATCATAAGTAAAACGCACTTCAACGCTTCTATCTTTAAGTTGTCTAGATACAGGAACTGTTAAACTTCCAAGTAAGATATTATTTTCTAGCTGAAAACTTTCTCCTTGGTAAATATCAATATCAATTTCAGTTTGTTTTTCAGTTGAAGGATGGTAAATATTACTGCGACTTAGTGGAATAGCCATATTGCGTTCTATGATAGGGTCAAAGTATCTAATTTCATTTTCTGAGTCCCAAACAGCAAGGCCTAAAGAATAAGGACAAATATCTGTAACAATAATTTCATTTAAGTCTTTATTTTTAGCCTTTAAACTAGCAGCTATGGCAACCCCTTTAGCAATCACTAAATCAGGGTCAATGTGGGAGAGTGGAAGTTTGCCAAACATTCGAGCAACTAGGCTTTTAACAGAGCGCATACGTGAAGAACCGCCTACTAACACAATTTGCTCGATATCATTAGGCGTTAATTTAGCATCATTAATAATTTTTTTAATAGGAGTCTTTATACGAGTTAATAAAGGCTCAATTTCTTTTTCAAAATCAGCAAAATCAAAAGAATATTCATAAAATGTGTCATCCCAAAGAATTTTGATTAATGCTTTATCTTCAGTTGAGAATTTATGCTTTGCTAATTCAGCTTGTTCGGTAATTTTATTTAAAATTGATGGTGGAATATCTGTTTTAGCGCAGTTTTCTTCTTTTATTAACTGAGCTATGAATTTTTCAGCCAATATTTGAGTAAAATCAATTCCACCTAAGCAATTGTCACCATTACTAGCATTCACTTCGATGATGTTTGAAAACATATTAAGGATAGTTACATCAAAAGTTCCACCACCAAGATCGAAAATTAAGTAATGGCTATCTTCTATGTTTTCTTGTAAACCATAAGCAATACCTGCTGCTGTAGGTTCATTAATAAGTCGTTCAACTTTAAGGCCAGCTAATTCGGCAGCATATTTAGTTGCTTTTCGTTGTGCATCACTAAAATAAGCAGGAACTGAAATAATTGCTTCTTCTACTTTTTGGTTTAAAAAGCTTTCTGCATCCTCTTTAATTTGCTTTAAAATTAAAGCACTTAATTCTTCTGCTCTAAAAGTGAAGTTGTCTAGTTTAAAAAGTGTATTTGTACCCATACTACGCTTAAAATTAGCGATAGTTTGGTCAGGATAGGTTACTAAGCGTTGTAAGGCAGGTTCACCGACTAGAATCATATCTTGGTCAACACTAACCACAGAAGGAGTTAAAAATCGCCCAAGTGCATTGGGTATTAGCTGAACTCCCTCTTTGGTCCAAAATGCAGCTGCGCTATTCGTTGTACCTAAATCAATGCCAAGTATCATTACATTCTCACAACAAATTAATTAAAACTTAAAGCCTTTCAAAGATGGTTCTTGTGTTAAAACCATACAAACGTTCATGTAGACGATAAGCATATTCATCGGTCATAGAGGCTATGTAATCACAAATGACACGATACTGTTCATTTTCATCTTTGGCTTCTTTGAATAACTGGCGATTTTTTGTATCAAGAAGACTTAAGGGATTAGAGCTGATTGCTTCAAAAAGTCGTAAAATAACGGTTTGACCGCCGTATTCAAAAGTACGGGCTTCTTGTGAATCAATGACTAAGTTATAAATACATGAAATTAAATAATTTAATAAATTTTCTGCTTCAGGTTTTAGGCAAATATTATGACGTAATAGTTTGTCTTCAAAGGCTTCATTGGTAATTTTAATTTGAGTTGCTGTAATGAAGTAGTTAACCATTTCACCTATTGCCTGTTTTCGCTGATATATCTCAGAGCTAAACAGTGAATTAAGCAATTTTGTTTGATTGTCTGCAAGTGCAGTTTCTGCAAGATAGTCTTTAAAGCTATCCGTTTCCAATTGGCTTCTGTCAATTAATTTTAGATGAATTGCATCTTCTAAATCATGGACGCCATAGGCAATATCATCCGCCGTATCCATAATAGAGCAATCAAAGCTTTTATAGGCAGCCTTGCCATGTTTAGTATCAGTAGGTGCTATAGCAAGACTTTCAAATAAGTTTCTATCCTGCTCATTAAAAGGCGATAACAGCCAATTTACTTCTTCTTTTTCAGAACAAAAATAAGCCTTAGGCGGCAACCAATCATTGACGCGAATAGTTTTATTAATTGACTCGATTGGTTTAGGTATAAGCTTTGCAACGACGGCTTCTCTATCGACAGGGTATTTTAAAATGCCTAGGAGAGAGCGTCTTGTTAGATCAAGACCATAGGCACCATAGCTATTTTCAATTTTAGTCAAAAGCCTTAGCGATTGGCCATTACCTTCAAAACCACCATGATGGCGCATCATATAATTAAGTGCTACTTCGCCTCCATGCCCAAAAGGGGGGTGGCCAATGTCATGAAGTAAACAAATGACGGTAATTAAATCATCATTAGGCAAAATATTAGCTAATAGATGTTGTTCCTTAGTTAGAAATAAATTGTGTACGATGCTTCGGCCAATAGAGGCAACTTCAAGTGAGTGTGTCAGGCGAGTGCGGTGAAAATCGCCTTCATCAGTACCTAAAATTTGCGTTTTTCGTTGTAGGCGACGAAAGGCAGGGCAATGAATAACCCTTGTGCTATCTCTTTCATAAGGATCGCGGTGATCATGATTACCGCGTTGATGAGTCTGTCCTGAACGGCGATGAGTCCACATGGCAAAATTGATATTTAAAAAGAACATAATGTATATCATTCGCTAAAAAGAAGCAAAAAACACAGATAGGAACATGAGGGCAACCGCATACTTTGTCTTTATTAAGTCAAGTTGTGTCTTCCCCGCGCAGGCAGGGATCCATCCATCAAACAAAGTGATGTGCCAACTTGAGAAATGGTTTCCCGCCTGCGCGGGAATGACACAATTAGATCATTGAGTAATCTTAAATGGCAGGCGTAATAGTATGATCTTGCCCTGATTGGAACATTATTTGCATTGTTTTTTATGAAGAAATAAAAAATACCAGAAAGGTAAATTCCACTAATAATAAATATAGGAAATTGCCATGAATACGAAATTGAAGCTTGCCATTGGTTTATCTGTTATTGGATTAAGTTCCTGTGGCACAACCCGCGTTGATAATTTTTACACTAGAAGTCCTAATTATGTGAGTTATCAACCCTATGTCTATGACAATGTTGATTATTATCAACAAAATTATGACACTGGTGTTGGTTCTAGTGCCGATTATACTGACATCCGAGTTTATGGAGAAAGGCGTGTTTCCAATGCCGAAGTTCCTGAATCTTATTATACAGGCTCTTATCGCTCCCCTGTTTCTCCTAAAGAAGCTGATAAATCTTGGGCAAAAAGTCAAAATGTAGGGCATTATACGATTCAAGTGGCAGATGAGCCACAGGCTGCATCGGTTGCGGCTACACTCTCTACATTACCAAAGACCGATAGATCGGCTGAAATTAAATACCAAGCTAATGGTAAGACAAGTTATCGTGGTGTTTATGGTAGTTATAAAAATTACCAAGAAGCAGAACAGGCCTTAAGTAAATTGCCTGCAGATGTTAAAAATAGAGCAATAATTAAAATTTGGTCTAATGTGCAGAATTAGTGTTTTAGAATATATATGTTCAGCATGTAGCCTGGTGCAGCGAAGCGCTGAGTGATCCTGATATATTTTCACCCAACTTGTAGTGCCATTTAAACTCACTGTGATTCAAATTTATGTCATTCCCGCGTAGGCGGGAATCCATTTATCAAACAAAGTGAGGTGCCACTTTAAGAAATAGATTCCCGCCTACGCGGGAATGACAAAAAATTGAATCAAAAGGTTCAATATTGCTCTTTTGAGTAATTAAATGTCAGGATTCCCCAGAGCGAAGCGAAACCCGGGTTGCAGTCCTTCGGGCTCAACCAAGCTACATTTTTAAAATGGTTTTTTTCAAAACATATTATCTAAGAATTAATGTGTTCTTTCTAAGGCAAATAAAGCTAATTCTTCGAGGGCTTTTTTATAAACAGATTCGGGTAATTGAATGAGGGCGGTTAAGGCTTTGTCCACCTCTTCGCGTGCAAAGTTTTTGGTATATTCAATTGCTTTTGTTTCTTCAATGGCTTTTAAAATAGCCTGTAAATTGTCAAGGTTACCTGCCTTAAGGCTATCTTTGATTAATTTTTGTTGTATTTCGGTGCCTGTTTGCAAAATATGAATTAAAGGTAAAGTTAGTTTTCCATCAGCTAAATCATCACCGATATTTTTACCAATTGTTTCTGCATCTGAACAATAATCAAGGGCGTCATCAATAAGCTGAAAAGCATTACCAAGATGTAGGCCATAGGCATACAAGCTTTTTTCCATCGCCTCACCTAAATCACTTAAAATAGCACCAATGGCAGCCCCTGCAGCGAATAAAAGCGCTGTTTTGGCGCGGATGACTTCAAAGTATTCTTTTTCGGTGAGCGAGGTATTATGGCGATTTACCAGTTGCTTTACCTCGCCACAGCTGATTTCATGCGATGTATCTGCTAAAAGGTGCAAGATTTTATTATGATTTACATTTACCATTAACTGCACAGATTGTGTGAACAAATAATCGCCCACTAAAATACTGGCTTTAGAACCCCAAATTTCATTGGCTGTTTCACGGCCGCGTCGTAGGGTGGATTCATCAACAACATCATCATGTAAAAGGGTTGCTGTATGAAAAAACTCAATCATTGCAGCCAGGGTAATATGATCTTTTCCTTGATATCCACAGGCATGGCTAGCTAGAAGAACTAAAAGAGGGCGAAGGCGTTTGCCGCCACTTTGAACGATATGATGAGATAAGTCATCAATTAAACCCACTTGTGATTGAATTTTATCGATAACTAAAGCATTTACTGCATCAAAATCATCTTTAACTAGCGTTTTTATTCGTTCAATCGTCATTTTTAGCTCTTAAATAAATAATGTTGCATGCTAAGACTCATGGTTATTAATGTCAAGTTCGTTATAGGGATCTTGCCCATCCTTGAATAAGTTGCGGAAGGGAGACAGGCTATTTTTACACATTAAAACGGAAATGCATTACATCACCATCAGCAACGATATATTCCTTACCTTCTAGTCTTAATTTTCCAGCTTCTTTAGCGCCTTGTTCACCTTTATATTGAATAAAATCATTATAGGCAATCACTTCAGCTCGAATGAAACCTTTTTCAAAGTCGGTATGAATAACTGAAGCTGCTTTAGGAGCCGTGGCTCCCTGGGGAATAGTCCAGGCTCTGACTTCTTTAACGCCTGCTGTAAAATAGGTTTGTAAGCCTAAAAGTGCATAGCCTGCGCGAATAACGCGGTTTAAGCCTGGTTCTTCAATGCCTAAATCGGCCATGAATTCTTGGCGCTCTTCATCCGATAAATCGATTAATTCAGATTCGGTGGCTGCACTTACAGCAACGATCGATGCTTTTTCAACTTCAGCTAAATTTTTTACCTTATCTAAGAAAGGATTATTATTGAAGCCTTCATCGTCAACGTTAGCAATGTAAAGAACGGGTTTTGCAGTCAATAAAAAGAGCCGTTGAACTAGTGTTTCTTCTTCGCTTTTAAGGCTAAGATTTCTAACGGGATGACCTTCATCTAAATGCGCTTTGACTTTTTCTAATACTTCTTTTTCAAAGATGCCATCTTTATTGCCGCTTCTACTGTTTTTATTGGCTTTTAATAGTGCTTTCTCAACCGTTTCCATATCAGCTAAGGCAAGCTCTGTATTAATTACTTCAATATCGCTTATTGGGTCAACGCGCCCTTCAACGTGAATAACATCCGCATTTTCAAAACAACGAACAACATGCGCAATCGCATCAGTTTCGCGGATATTAGCTAAAAATTGGTTTCCTAGGCCTTCTCCACTAGAGGCTCCTTTAACTAAACCTGCAATGTCTACAAATTCCATCGTTGTTGGAATGATATTTTGTGGATTAACTATGGCTGAAATAGCATCAAGACGAGGATCTGGAACCGTAACAACCCCCACGTTAGGCTCAATTGTACAAAAGGGATAATTTTGAGCTTCAATACCTGCTTTTGTCAGTGCATTGAAGAGAGTGGACTTACCTACATTTGGTAGACCAACTATGCCGCATTTAAATCCCATAAGTTACCTCATTTTGTTCGAGTTCTAGTTTAAGAATTGAGTAAATTCATTGCTAAGGACATATTGCCCGCTAAAATTTTAGGCATTGCAAGTACACTGCGGTCGATTGCATCTTTAATTAATTGTTTTTCAGATTGGCTGGGTTTGCCTAAGACAAAATTTAATACCATATCTTTATGGCCTGGATGGCCAATACCAATTCTTAAACGATGAAAATCATTAGTGCCTAAATGGCTGATAATATCTCTAAGCCCATTATGGCCGCCATGACCGCCGCCTGTTTTTACTTTAAGACGACCGGCATCGAGATCGAGTTCGTCGTGAGCTACAAGAATTTCGTCTGGTTTGATGCGATAAAACTGGCTTACTTCACGAGTGGGTAAACCACTATGATTCATAAAGGTAAGAGGAAGAAGCAATTTGCATGTACTACCGTTAATATCAAAATTGCCTACTTCGCTATGTAATTTCTTTTCGGCTTTAAAATCAACTTGATAATGGCGAGCAAGTGCTTCCACAAACCAACCACCCGCATTATGTCGGGTTTGTTCGTAGTTTGAACCTGGGTTTCTTAAACCGATGATTAGTTTGATAGCCATTGTGATTTAGATAATTATTATGCAATTAGAAGTTATGGATACCGCGGGCAAGCCGCGGTAGGTAGAAAAATATAATTTTTATCTACATTCCACCCGGAAGGAGTGGAATCCAAAAAGAAAAATCTTAGTCTTTAGATTTTTCTTCAGTATCACTAACAGTAGGTACTTCAGCAGCTGCAACTGGAGTTTCTTCAGCTTCAATAGCAACTTTAGATGCGTGAATAGATACAACTGGAAGATTGTGGCTACCATCTTTAAGATCAACAGTTAAGCTTACGCCTTTTGGTAATTTAAGATCTGAAAGGTGAAGAATGTCATCCATAGCAACAGAAGCCATATCAACTTCGATGAATTCAGGAAGATTCTTAGCTTGGCAACGAACTTCAACCTGCGTCATTGAATGGTTAATTATTCCGCCCGCTTTAACGCCTTTAGAAGTAGACTCGTTAAGGAAATGGATTGGAATATGTTTAACTAACACATCTTTAGCAGATACACGTTGTAAATCCATGTGCATGATAATTGGCTTATATGGGTGGCGTTGTAAATCTTTTAAAATTACATGCTCAACTTTTCCATCAACATGTAGATCAAAAACAGAAGCATAAATACTTTCGTTTTCTAAAGCTTTAACAACCTTGTTATGTAAAAGATGGATAGTTTGAGGCTTTTTATCCCCACCATATAAAATACCAGGTACTTTATTTTCAAGACGACGTAGGCGGCGGCTCGCACCTTTCCCCATATCTTTTCTTGTTTCAGCTTCTAAAACGATTGTTGACATATTAACTCCAAAAATTAAGATTAACCTTCTACTTGCCCGCGACCAGGACAATGCCCATTGTATGGGTGAAGGCTGCAAAGTATACAATATTTTAAAATCAACTTGAAGTCGTTGACGTAATTTCATAGAATATGCGACTTTGTTGAATATTTATAAGCCAATTGTAGAGCTTAGGAGTGGAGAAAGGCTATGTATGCTGTGATTAAAACGGGCGGTAAACAATACCGCGTTAAAGAAGGCGATGTGTTAAAGCTAGAAATGCTGCCCGATGAAGTCGGCAACGAAATTAGCTTCGCAGAAGTATTAATGATCGCTGATGGTGATAAAGTGACTTGTGGTACTCCTTTAATTGCTAAAGCAGCAGTTAAAGCAGAAGTGTTAAGCCACGGTCGTCATAAGAAAATTAAAATTCTTAAATTCCGTCGTCGTAAGCACCATATGAAGCATATGGGACACAGACAGTATTATACACAAGTTAAAATTACTGGTATCAGTAGTAAGTAAGAGGGGAATGCAATGGCTCATAAGAAAGCGGGCGGTAGTACACGTAACGGTCGTGACTCGAATCCTAAGTACCTTGGTGTTAAGCGCTATGGTGGTCAGTACGTAAATGCAGGCGAAATCTTAGTTCGTCAACGCGGTACTCGTTTCCATGCTGGTAACGGTGTTGGTTGTGGTCGTGACCATACTCTTTATGCTCTAGTGTCTGGAATTGTTAATTTTGCTGTTAAAGGCGAAAAGAATCGTAAATACGTTTCGATTACTGCAATCCGAGCTGAGAAAACTGAGGCAGCTTAAGCCAATAAGTTTGTAAGGCCCCGTTAGTCGGGGCTTTTTTTTATTTTTTAATCGCAAAAGCAATAATGTAGCCTTGATAGAGCGTAGCGTAATCAAGGTGTAGCTTTCTTTAGAAAATCCAAACCTTGATTACGCCTAAAGGCTACATCAAGGCTAGAAAAATACTATCTGAAGATTAGCCGGGAAGAATAACGCCCTCTTTTTGTAGTAAAATATGCAAAACATTAAAAAACCGAGAAGGTTAAATCATGAAGTTTGTAGATGAAGTAGTCATAAAAGTGCAAGCGGGTAATGGCGGTAGCGGTTGCCTTAGTTTCCGTCGTGAAAAATTTATCCCCTTTGGTGGCCCTGATGGCGGTGATGGTGGTGATGGGGGCAGTATTTTCCTGGAAGGCAATGCTGATTTAAATACACTTATCGATTTTCGCTATAAACGAAATTACAAGGCTGAAAATGGTCAGCAGGGTATGGGCTCTAATTGTACCGGTAAAAAAGGCGAGGATTTAATCATTCAAGTGCCTATTGGTACGGTTATTTTTGATCTACATTCTGGCGAGCTTTTAGGCGACATTAAAACGGCTGGTGAGCGTTTTTTACTTGCTCAAGGCGGTTTCCATGGTTTAGGTAATACTCGTTATAAAAGTAGTATTAATCGTGCGCCTAGACAAACAAGTCCTGGTTCCCCAGGGGAATCTCGCGAAGTGCGTCTAGAATTAAGAGTTTTAGCAGATGTGGGTCTGTTAGGCTTACCCAATGCGGGTAAATCAACCCTTATTCGTGCTGTTTCAAGTGCTAAACCTAAAGTTGCTGATTATCCTTTTACAACGCTACATCCTAATTTAGGCGTTGTGGATGTTTCAAGGCATAAAAGCTTTGTGATGGCTGATATTCCAGGTTTAATCGAAGGTGCATCAGAAGGCGCTGGTTTAGGTCATCGTTTTTTAAAGCATTTATCTCGTACGGGTATTTTATTGCATGTTATCGATGTTTTACCGGTTGATAATGAAGATCCAGTTGATTCAGCCAAAAAAATTATTAATGAATTAGCTGCTTTTGATGAATCATTGTTAGAAAAACCAAGATGGCTTGTTTTAAATAAAATGGATCTTCTAGCTGATGATAAAGAGCGCGAAGAAACTATGAAAAAGATTGTGAAAGGGCTTAAATGGAAGGGCCGAGTTTTTTCAATCTCAGCCTTATCTGGTACTGGCACCGAAGAGCTGTGTTTTGCTCTAATGGAATTGATTGATGAGCTTAAGCAATCTGAAGCTTAAGAATTCTACTGCATAAAATACAACAAGAGGGCTTCGATAGGGAATTTGATGCCTTTCTTCACCTTGATGACCATTTATCTGATACTGAATACAAAGTTCAGAACTACCTTTAGAACCTTTGCTAGCCCAGTATTCTTCTAATCCTTGAATATGAAAGGCAATATTACTTTGTTTATCAGGATAAAATTTTAAATGGGCATAACTTTCAGGTTTTTGCAGGCTATTTTGTAAAAGCCCTCCTGTAACTTCATCCCAAATATGAATTGGTTGCTCTAATGAAAGTATTTTTTCATAAAAAAGATCGGATGCTTTTTTATCCACAGAGCTAATAATGTAAGGTTCTAATACTGGCTGAACTAGCTCTTTAATTTTGGCTATTTCATCTTTTTTACAGCTAATTTTGCATTCAACATAGGGTGTTTCTAACCTATAGCCAATTTTGCAATTCGAATTAACAAGTACCTTTTCAAGCTTTTCCGCAATTTCAGCTTCGGCAACGCCAAAGACTCTCCATTTTATAATTTCTTTTTGACTATGTTCCTGTTTTTGTAATAAAGGCAAAACATAATCATTAAACATTGGCAAGCATTCACGAGGAGGGCCTGGTAATAAAATAAATACCTTGTTTTCTGTTTCAAGATAACCACCCATGGCTGTTCCATTAGGATTAGCTAAGAGCATCGTTTTTTGTGGGAAAAGGGCTTGTTGTTTATTTCCTTGGCTTAATACTAAATCTGTACCTTTAATCCTCTGCTGAATATGTGCAATTGCATCGCTAAATTCAACTAAAGGTTCTCCTAAAAAAGTAGCCAAAGCAAAACGAGTTCTATCGTCAGAGGTAGGGCCTAGGCCACCAATGATGATTAAAATATTATGGGTTTCGTTAAGATAATCTAAGGCTGATAAAATTTCTTTCTCTTTATCAGAAGTTGTTAGATGCAAGCCCAAAGGAATGCCCTCTGAGCTTAAAATCTTGGCAAGATTATGACTATTGGTGTTTAGAGTATCACCATGAATAATTTCATCTCCAGTTGCTAAAAAGGCAATAGACATAATTTTCCTTAAATTCGTTGTATAGATAATGGTGAGGTTGGTGATTCAATCCCTTCTTTATCAAAGCGTAATTTGATTACTTCCTGCATTGAATTTTTCAATTGGCTAAAATTTTCAGTTTTTGTCCAAACCATTAATTTAATTTCAACTGCATAATTAGCAAAATTATTAATAATCACCGAAGGTGCTGGTACAGCAAGGACTCCTGTCGCTGCATTCGCAAGTTCTAATAAAATATTTTTTACCTTTTCGATATCAGTTTCATAGGCTATAGCAATAAGTAAATCAAGGCGTCTAGTTGAGAAATAACTGAGGTTAGTTATTTCTGATTTGATCATCGCTTCGTTAGGAATGCGTACTAATTTGTTATCAGAGGTTTTTAATTTAGTGGATAGTAAATCGATAGAATCAACAACACCGTTAATACCTTTAACCTCTACGGTATCGCCTACTTTAAAGGGATGTTCAAAGAGTAGAAATATGCCGCTAATTAGGTTAGAAGCTGCTGTTTGCGAGGCAAAGGAGATGGCTACAGTAAAAATACCGGCAGCACCTAGTAGAACACTTAAGTTAAAGCCTAAATGTTGTAGACCAGTTACTGCAAAAATGGTGAAAGTAATATAAAAAAGTGAACGCTTAATAAGTAATATATGATGTCTTGAGAAGTGCTTGTTTAATAAGTGCTCGGTTAAATTAGATGCCCGCTTGGCTAAACAAAAACCCAATATTAATAAACCCAAAGCATAGGCTATATTTAGAATTTGATTCGGATGGGTAAAATAATTTAAATAATTAGTCATTTAAACTTCTCCTAAATTTAATCTTTTTTAAGGGAGTTATTTCTTCGGCTCTTGGGGTACAGCTATTAAACCCTTCTCCCTTGTGGGAGAAGGGCTCGTAAGGGCGGGGAGTAATCAAAATACCCTCTCTGCCTCGCAAAGCTCAGGTATTAACTCCTTACAATGCCGAATAACTTGTTTATCCAAAGGGGGTTCTATTAAATAATCATTGCCATATTGCTGTATTAAAATCATTTCTGGCCGATTGATTGTATTAAATTCCTGTCCTTCAAAACTCATGCGTTTTAAAGGATAAATATCATTTATTTCTAAACAATTTTTACCTACGCATTGATAGCCTCGTCCCCAATAAGGACTCTCAAGGTTATTTGCTTTTTCAATCAGTTTATTTAATTGTCTTTCCAAATAGGTTTTAGGGATAAAAGTCGCTAAAGCTTTATAAAAACCATAATAATGACCGATTTTAACGGCGCTATATTTAGTACTTAGTAAACGAGCTAGTTTTTTAGCCCAGAACTTATAACGTTTTCGAAGCTTTTGGTTGACTGGCAACTTGTCATAAACAAAGACATCAATAA
>JAIUOG010000065.1 GCA_020161725.1 Pseudomonadota bacterium | reverse complement strand
AAGAACTTGTTAACTATGCCGTAAAAAGATTTGGTCGTTTAGATGTGGCTGTGAATAATGCTGGAACAGAAGGGAATAATCTGCCAATTGTTGAAAATACTATTGAGGACTATCACTTAGCCTTTGATACCAATGTTTTAGGTGTTTTTTTGTGCATGAAGTACGAGGTGAAGGCAATGCTTCCTCAAAAAAATGGTTGCATTTTAAATGTTTCTTCTGTTGCAGGAAGTAAGGGTTTTGCCTATTCTTCCATATATTGTGCTTCAAAATATGCTGTTGAAGGATTTACAAAAGCTGTTGCACTTGAAGTGGCTAGTTCTAATATACGGGTTAATTCAATTGCGCCAGGCCCCATAGACACGGATATGGTGACACGATTAACTGGAACGGAAGAAATAAAAAATGCGTTTATTAACTCCATTCCTCTGAAGCGATTAGGGCATCCTGATGAGGTGGCTAAAACCATCGTTTTTCTGGCCTCTGACAAGGCCCCTTTTATCACTGGACAGACAATTGGTATTGATGGAGGGGTTATAGCCACATAAATACTTAAGCATTTTTGTTTTTAACTGATGTGTAGATACTACAAATTACACTAATTATGGCTAAAACAAGGATATAGTAAATAAAAGCATTTATGCTTTGCGCATAGAGTATACTAACAAGAATGCTGCTTGTTAGTGCGCTCGTGTTAAGTCCCAGGCCAGATAAAGCTACTTTATAACTCAATGATTGATTATTACTTTCAATACATAGCCGGTTATGAATGGCGAAGCTTAGGCCGAACGCGAAATTAATTGGGAGAAGAATAATAATAATATTAAATAAGATATTGGGGGAAAAAAAGATACAGAAAATACCTATTATGCATGAAGCTAAAATAATGTATCCACTTGTAGTGGCAATTGATTTAAAGCTATATTTATTCTCGCTTATGAGGCGATCTAGCACTCTACTTCCGATTACAAATCCACTCAGAATAAGTGCTTGTATAAAGCCGAAAAAGAAAATGCTGTGTTTCATAGTATCTATAATTAGGAATGCTCCACATACATTCCAAGCTATCATTATAGCAAACAGAGAAGCCCATGCTCCAAGGGGCTTAAGAAAATTCCAATCTTTCAAAATACTCCAATATTCAGATATCGTTTTTCTCAAGGTGGTATTTTCGGGTTCTATAAGGGTTTCTGGCATAGAATAAAATAATCCAACTAGAGATAATGAAGACATTAGGGCTAGAAGAATGAAAATAAATTCCCAATTTACCAATTCCATTATTGCTGCACCAAGGATAGGTCCAATAGTTGGAGCAAAAATAGTAATACTTGCAAGCCATGCAATTAGTTTGACTGCTTCATCTTGCTTATAAAAGATATGTATTGTGCTATACCCAGTGACTAACATAGATGTTAATGCGATTCCTTGTAAAAAGCGCGCTGTCAGTAATAAATTGAATGAAGGAATGAGTGCGATTAATAGGGAGGATACAGTAAAAATTATCCCTCCTATCAACATTAGTTGGCGTCTTGCATAGTATTCTGAAAGAATACCCATAAGAAGCTGCGATACTAAATTGCCTAAGAAAAACAGAGTTAGAGTGAGTTGTATTTTTTCTTGAGACACATTAAATTGTGTACCGATTGTAGGCATTGCAGGAAGGTATGCATCTACAGATAGGTAAGTAGCTAAAGTATAGGTAACATAAAAAAAAGGGAAATATTTAATTAATTTTTCTGAAGGTCTCATATCAAGCATCTTTGTTTATCAAAAAATCAACAATCTATTATATATGTACCTATAGCATATAGATACTCCCTATAAAGAGCAGAATAAGAAAAGAGTTTTTGTGACAGGTTGAAGTATTTTAAACGCTGATAGTCATTGAAAGTATAGGTTTTTAAAAGATTCTACTTTAGAGCGGACACTAAACTTACAAGCAGTAGAGATTGCTAAGGTGGCAAGTAGGTAGCCTTTAATCCCACCTATAGCTTTACTAAGTGATTTATTAGGATGAGTCACTGCATGCCATCGATATTTTTGGGCTAAAATTTATAGAGGAGCACATGTTAAATTTGGTGTGGTTTATGCTCACTTAAATTTGAATCTTATATTTTTTAGTAGGAGAATAAAGATGAGAACAATAGCTAAAAAGCACAAGGTTTTAGGTGCTGTTCTTTTTGCAGGTTTTCTTGCCTTTTCCTCTGCTGCTGCAGCACATGGTGGTTTTCACGGCGGGGGTTGGTATGGTGGGGCCCCCGGTATTGTTATTGGCCCTATGATAAATCCCTATTACAGTGGTTGTAGCTATGTTCCCGGCCATTGGTTTAATGGCTATTGGGTACCTGCACATAGAGTATGTGGTTATTAAAAAGGAGTGGTTTTGCAACAATTTGATTTAATGCATTGGCTTTTATCAACAAGAGGAATACTAGACCTTTCCTGGTTAGTATTCCTTTTATTAATCTTTTATCATTTTTGGAAGACTCGCTCTTTCCTTCAGCAAACAGAGAATTGGTTAATTACCAAAGGGCGTATAACGTCCGTCAATTGGACTAAAGAAGGGCATCGTATTTGGCCGAAGGTCGCCTATGTTTATCAAGTGTTTGATGAAGATTTCCACGGAGAATATCTTTTTTTAGATACCTCGCATAATAATCCTAATAGTAAATATGCGAGAAAGGTTGCCTATAAGGCAGCTATGGCTTATGAAAACGACCAAGAAATCGATGTTTTTTATAACCCTAATAATCCTCAGCAATCAGCTTTGGATATTAAAATTCCTACGAAGCTAAACCTGATTGTTTTTCTATTAATTTTGCTGATTCTGTTGCATTTGGGCGTTATTTTAACGCATTTAATTAATATGAAATAGTAGAAGCTCGGTAGAAAATAATAGACCTTACACGTTCTAACGAGAAAAAGTTACTTTTTCGTCACAGCTATTTAACATTTCTTGAGCAATAAGGTTGGCTTTTTCTTTTAAACTAAGTTGGTTATCGATATTAAAAAGAGAGCTAATACGTTCATTCTCAGCGAATTTTGTGGCTAAGAATACAGCTGAATGGGTGTCAGAAGAATATTGTCCAAAGAAAAGTGTATTCAATTTATTTCTTTTTTGACAAGCGATTTCGGCTACAGATTTAAATTGTTCTTTAATTTCTTCATCACTTCTTTCAGTGATTAAAAGCCACTGTAATTTATTAAGTTCACTCATTAGCGTCATATCTTTTTCTTTTTTTGAGATATTCGAAAATGGAAGGGTGCGTTTACTGGTAATCGAATCTTCATTCAGACTAAGCAAATTGGGTTTTATAAGATTATTTAAATCCTGATAAAGAAAGGGAGTATTAACTAATTTAATAAATTTAGGGCTGTCAAATTTTTCTTTAGCTACAAGAAATAGAATATCGGTGCGTCTTTTTATATCTGCTGTTATTAGTCCTCTATCTTGTTGTTGTACATTAATTAACTTATCACTCAAAATTGTTTTTAAAGTAGATTTCAGATTGGATTCGGTCGAATGAGCTTTAATTAAAATAACTAATTCATTTAAAAGGGAAGGCTTTAGGGTTTCTTGGTTTTTTAATAAAAGCACTAAGCGAATATCAAATACGCAAGGCGACATCGAAAGTTCTTCTATTGAAATTAACTCAGATAAGGTTTCTAGGTCTTTGCTATTTAATTTTTCTTTACTTATTTTGTCTGCCATTAAAGGTAGAATGTCTAATAGAGTATTCCGCAAATTTGTATTTTCCTTAATGAAAATGGGGTTAATTTTCTTAAAGAAACAATTAATTAAGGTTGCTAAGGGTAAGTGCGGTGTTAGGGTGTATATCACCCAATGCGCTTTTTGACGTTCTTTTATATCAGCAGATTTGATTTTTTCCAGACTTTGTTCTAGTAACAGCATTATGAAGTCAGGTGTAAAATAGTTTATAAAGAAATTTAATATATCAATAGAGGTATTGTAGGCAAGATTATCAGCGGTCCATAAGTTTTCTATAATTCTATTTGCTATAAGTTGAATTTGACTGGCGCTTAGTTCTTTTGCTAATAAGACTAAAACCTCTTTAAGGTTATTTACTTTGTTTCGATAAACAAGCCCATTAAAACTATTTAAATAATCTTGAGCCTGGGAAAGCAAAGGGGTATTCCACATCTCCTTTAATATATCATTTAAGAGTTCTGATTTTTGATTTGCATCTAACTTGTGGACGATTAAAGTTAAAATCTCTATTGCTAGGTTAGTTGAAAAAAGAATGTTTGAAGATAGATTGTTTAATATTTGTGAAAACATCCTTTTTATTTGATTTGCTGTAAGCTCATCTAATATTTGAGGGAGCAATTTCTGATGAAGATAAGCAAGTTTATTTTTAGTCCATATCTTCTCTAGGAAGGTATTCATCTTAGCCTCGTCCATTGTTTTTTGCTCGATGGTAACCAGTAGAGATTCGTAGTATTCAATTTCATCTATGTTTTCTAAATTATGAGTAATAAACGATAATTTTAAATACTCAAGGGTGTTAGCTGGCTCTTGCGTTATATGCCAATTATCTTGTCGTGTTCTTATTAGATGACTACTCAGTACTTGAAAAAGATTTTGGCGTTTTACTTCGGCCAAATTAATATTATTAATTGCTTCTAAATATTGATTTATTAAATAAGTATAATTTTCAGATTGTTCTAAGAGTGTTAAAAGAAAATTGATTTCTGTTGCGCTTTCAAATTCATGCGCTAAAAATAAATGAAATAGAAAATCGGTTTGATTGAAATTTAAGATTTTATTTTTGATAAAATCAAGAAACAAAGGACAATTTTGCATTATTTCAAGCTGTAAGTTCGCGTCATCTGAGGCATTTACGGCTGCTATTCCTAAAAGTAAAGAGTCTAAGTTTGCGGGGCTTACCTTTGCTTCTTCCTTCGGTGCTGGAGGGAAAATTGATTGAACTTGTTCGCTAAAATAATGGCTTATAATATTTTTTTCTCTTGACTCTATTAAACTAAGTAATGGTTGATTTAGCTGTAAAACCGAGAAAATTTCATTTAATTCGTTTTTATCAAGATGGGGTAGGAGCCTTAATAAAATAGTGATAATTTGTACATTACTGTCATTTTTGATAGCAAAAATTAACATATTAATAAAAAGACTTTTTTGTTTAACAAAAAAATCAATGGTCCCAAAATTGCTCATTTGAAAAATTATATTAATGGCAGTTTGATTCACCCCTCTATAATTAAGCTCATTTAGCAATTGAATATGCTGTAAAAGCTTTTGGTGTTGCTCGCTCGATAAATAGGGAATTATTTTTTTAAAAATAGTCTTAATTTCTGGTTTCTTTTCATAAAGTTGGGACTCTATATTTTTTATTATTCCATCAATTAATTTAGGGGATGGAGAAAAAAATAAATTTTCAGGCATATGAGCTAACGCAAGGAGAGCTTTTTCGCGCGTTCTTTTTTCTTGGGATAATAAATCATTAATTGTTTGATTAAATAATCTATTTATCTCTTCAATTTGTGATGTATTTAGGCGTTCTTTAATTAAGGCATAAATAAAAGTAGCTTGTTCTACGGGCTTATCGGATTGTAAGTTTAGTAAGATCTTATTAAAAGTATTTTCGATTTCTTTATCATCCAGCAGGGGGATTAACAAAGAAATAAAGGCTTTTGCCTTATATCGTTCATGCTTCGGCGTGTCTTTATAATATTTCCAGGCTCTAGAAAGTTGGGGACCTAAGACTTTTTCAATTAAATTGGTTTTATTATTAGGAAATAAATAGATGAGGAGAAAATGAAGAGTGTCATAATCTCTATTCAGAACAATAGTCTCTAGTAAAAAATTATGACTTATCAACGTTATAGTGAAATATATAATATCTATTTTTTCCGATAAATTACTTAGTTGTTCTGTGAAAATGGATAATCCAACCATTTTTGCTTTAAATAAAGGGTCTTCTAGTTTCTTTAAAATAGCCTTTTTATAAGGTCTTAATCTTTGTTTAGATGATTGAGATTCTAATAATATCGTTTCTAATAGCTGATCGTTTGCTTCATCATTATTTTCTTTTAATAATACTTTAAAAACTAAATCAGATAGTCTTTTAGAGGTTTGAGATAAGGCCTGTAATTGAGTTGCAGGGAAACCTTCTAATAATGTTAGAACATAAGCATCAGGTAATTTTAATAAATCGAGTTTGGTATCAGGCATTTCATTATAATATCGAATGTTTTAAATATTATAACATAAACCCATATTTGCTCATGTTGTTCGAATGTTGCGGTTCTGGCTTTATGGGGTTGCTTCCACATTAGGTTGGCATTTACATGCTGGTGCCGCTTCTTTAGCATCGAGGCTTATAATTGCTAAACCGCGTACACCGGTGCCTGATTTTGCTTCTGTAAAGCGTAAAATGACATTCAGGGTTTGGGTTTGCTTGTATTGAGGGTTTTGATAAAGAACAAGTATAGGCATAGATGCTTGCCATTCATTCTCTTTAACAGTAGTTATAGTGGGTGGTAAGGTGGCTACAGCACTAACAGCATAAGAATTATCTTGAATGCTTTGTGGCAGTTTGGCGTCATTCAAGGCTTTTGAATAAGCCATCCAACCTTCGGATGTGAAATACTTCGCTATTTCTTTTTGACGTGTTAAAAAGTTTTGATAATTATAGCTGTAAGTCGCTACGATAGCTTCGTTTGCCCAGACGGACAGTTGAGCGTTATCAACGGGTTGTGCTGGTGATGCAAAGCTTAAGCTTAATAAAATACCTAAAATAATACTCTTATATTGTCTTTGCATGCCTTCTCCAAGGAAAGAAACTGGCTAAATTATCAAAAGATATTGTTAATAATAGCTTTAAATTTGAATAAATTGTAGAGATTGAAAATTACACCTCTATAGATATTTTATTTGTTTTAAGCCAAATTATATTAATATTGGTTTGAAAAAAACCATTTTTGATTTCTTTTTTTATTAAGAGGTAGCCCATGGCATCAAGAGAAAATGAAATAAAAACAAATATTGATTTTGATTTTTTAAAATCAGCTGTGAGGCTATTGATAGCTGATCAAGAATTCATGAAAGATATAATAAAACTAATTCCGGATCTTGATGTAACCACTAATCGTCCAGAAAAATTAAAAAAACCTATTGAATCAAAGTTAAGTGAGCTCCTAACTCAATTACGTGCTGGAGATATACATCCTAAGATAAAGGTTACTTTGAAAGGCGGAACTGTAAACCCAGTCCTTTTAATTGAGTATGGAAAACAAAAGATTATTTTACGCCTTCTATGTATTGCTGATCCCTCCACTAAAGAAAATCCAAATTATTTTTCTATTTATGAATTGGCTCGAGAAAATGAACAGATTGCGCCTTATCTTGTAAAACGGTATGCCTTAGGTTCGCCTGTTGATTTCCAAGGAAAAACATATTGTGGCGAATCTTTGGCCAATTGCGAACAAAACTTAACAGAATTGGTTAAAGCTACTTATTCCAGCTCAGAAAAAAGGCTCGAAGTAATGCTTCCATTAGCTAATAACTTATTATCTTTAACAAGAGCTTTTGCTAAAACGGATATAAGATTTTTGGACATAAAATTGGATAATCTTTTGGAGGGTATGCTAGTTAGCGATCCTAAATCGTTTCTTAGGCTTAGTCCAAACTCAAATAGAGTACCTGCGAATTTAGTGCTTATGACTCCACTTAGTACATCCGATCAAGGAACCTTAAGTTCGTCTCAGTTAGCAGAAGAGAAAGACATATTATACTCGACTAGATTAATAGAGCAGCAAATAGTCTATCAAGTAGGAATTGTTATTTACCAAATGTTTACTGGGACGTCTTTAGAAGATATTTTATCTCCTAGACCTGATTTTGAGACCCTCATTACAGAAATTAACCGAGGCAGAGAGAGTCAATTGAAAAAGATAAGCGAGAATCTGAGCGGGATAAACAGGTTGGTGGTTGTTGGGGAAGTCAATGCCCAAGCCATAAAAATGAAAAATAGTTTGATAAGCCCTCAGCATAAACCGGACTTTGAAGCTCCTATCTTTAAAATGCCAGGTATGGAAGTTTGGGCAGATTTCATCAAAAGATGCACAAATAAAGACCGATCTCAGCGCCCAAACTCAGCTAATCTTGGATTGGATTTAGGAGGCTGCCCCTCCGATTCAACAGTGAAACATAGAGGTTCCTCTGTAGCATCTAGTTCTAAAAGTCCTAGAGGCTATGCTGTAGCCTCTAGCTCTAATAACCATAGAGCTAGGGCTGCTTCACTTCGATTTATCAGCTCCGCATCCAATAATGCAGCCTCTGATGATAAGCAACCACCTGCGTCTAGTAAAACGCCTCGTTGAGCTTAACCCTCATTAATTGAGTATGAATGTAGCTTGAATGGAGGCTCTTCGATCCTTAATTCGGGAGAATGAACCCGGATTACGCAAAGCTCCATCCAGGCTACATTTTAAAAATGCTGAGATTATTTTAGCAAAATATGCTATTTTAGCCGCATTTTTCTGATCTTCTTTCAGTGTAAAAAGGTTTATTAATATTTCTGCTCCAAAATTGAGGGTTCCTTGTGCTTAACAGTCGTTTTTACTTTGCAAATCGTGAAAATGTCAGCCGTTTTATAAATAGCTGGGATCTGTTGCTGCTCGTCTTGCTTTTCTCAGTTTTATTTTTTCTCGGTTGGGCAGGCCAACAGATGGCAAGTCCTTATCAGTTAGGTGAGCCCTTACCAATATCCTTAGAGCCAATTAAATTACCCTTTTATGCCCTAAGAACTGTTTTAAGAATGTTCATTGCTCTTGCTTTATCTCTTCTATTCACTTTTATTGTGGGTGCGATAGCTGCTAAAAATAGGCGGGCTGAAAAGGTCATTATTCCAGCGATTGATATTTTACAATCAGTACCTGTATTAAGCTTTTTATCTATTACCGTCACGGGCTTTATTCATTTATTTCCAGGTAGCCTTTTAGGCCCTGAATGTGCTTCTATCTTTGCAATTTTTACAGCGCAGGTATGGAATATTACCTTTGGTTTTTATCAATCTTTAAAAACTATTCCTCATGACTTAAAAGAAGCATCTGCTATGTTTCAATTATCAGCCTGGCAGCGTTTTTGGAAAGTAGAAGTCCCTTTTTCTATGTCGGGTTTGCTCTGGAACATGATGATTTCCATGTCGGCCAGTTGGTTTTTTGTGGTCTTATCGGAAGCTATTGCAGTAGCTCATCAGGATATTCGTTTGCCAGGAGTCGGTTCTTATATTGCTTTAGCTATAGAACAACATGATCTCCATGCGGTGGGTTATGCTATTTTAACCATGGTCATTATTATCTTTCTTTATGATCAAATCTTTTTTAGACCCTTAATTGCTTGGTCTGAAAAATTCCGTTTTGAGCCTTCTATTGATGAGCAAGAATATGAATCTTGGTTAGTTAATTTAATTCGTCGTAGTCGCTTGATGAAATTTTTTGGCTATTATTTAGCGAGTGTTAAGGATAATTTTGTTAATGCCCGTCTATTTAGAAAATCAAAAGTTGTGGTTGTGAAAGAAATTGACTATCGCCGTCGGAAACAACTCGACTGGTTGTGGATAATTGTTGTAAGCCTTATTCTTATATTTAGCTCCGCTTTATTAATCAAGTTTATTCTTGCAGAGCTTTCTTTTTCAGAAATTTTACATGTCTTTATGTTGGGAGCCGCAACAGGGCTTAGAGTGATAGGCCTAATTATTTTAAGTTCTCTTATTTGGATCCCTGTCGGTGTTTGGATTGGTTTAAGACCGCGTATTGCGCAGAAAATCCAGCCTATTATTCAGTTTGTTGCAGCCTTTCCTGCTAATTTATTTTATCCCTTATTTGTGATAGCTATTGTCCAATTTCATCTCAATGTTGAAATTTGGGTAACCCCGCTTATGATTCTCGGCACGCAATGGTATATTCTTTTTAATGTGATTGCAGGTGCTTCAACTATCCCACGCGATCTTTATCTTGCTGCGGATAATTTTGGTGTGAAAGGCTGGTTATGGTGGAAGCGTTTAGCATTACCCGGTATTTTCCCTTATTATATTACAGGTGCTATAAGTGCTGCTGGTGGAGCTTGGAATGCAAGTATTGTTGCTGAATGGGTTAGCTGGGGTTCAACTACGTTAAAAGCAACTGGTTTAGGCGAATATATTCATGCCAGTACGATAGCCGGTGATTTTCCTAAAATTGCTTTAGGTACTGCCATGATGTGTATCTATGTTTTAGCCTTTAACCATTTAATTTGGCGCCCTCTATATGGTTTAGCCAAAGAACGATTTAATCATAATTAAAAAAGCATTAATGTAAGAGAAAGCCTATGCCGAAAACCATTATTAATATTGAAAATTGCTGTAAATCTTTTAAAAAGGCTAGTGCTCAAGACTTATTGGTGCTTGAAAATGTCAATTTTAAATTGCAGGAAGGTGAGATTGTTGCTCTTCTTGGAAAATCAGGTTCTGGCAAATCAACTCTTTTACGTATTATTGCAGGTCTTGTTTCTCCTTCTTCTGGCAAGGTGAGTTATCGTGGCAATCCGGTGGTAGGTCCGGTTCCTGGTATTGCTATGGTCTTTCAATCCTTTGCACTTATGCCTTGGCTAACTGTATTAGAAAATGTAGAGCTTGGGCTTGAAGCTTTAGGAATTAACCGTGAAGAGCGTCGAAAACGGGCAATTGATGCCATTGATACCATTGGTTTAGATGGTTTTGAATCCGCTTTTCCTAAAGAGCTTTCAGGGGGAATGCGGCAAAGGGTTGGCTTTGCGAGAGCCTTAGTTATTAACCCGGATATCTTATTAATGGATGAGCCTTTTTCTGCTCTGGATGTATTAACGGCTGAGAATTTGCGTTCTGATTTATTAGAAGTATGGAAGGAAAGAAAAACGAATACTAATGGTATTCTTTTAGTAACTCATAATATTGAAGAAGCCGCTATTCTTGCTGATAGAATTATTATCTTTGGTTCCGATCCTGGCTATATCCGTGCAGAATTAAAAGTGAACCTTCTGCAGCCTCGAAATCCTGAAACAGCAGAATTTAGAGCGCTGGTCGATAAAATCTACACCTTAATGACCACAGGCCCTCGTGAAAAAGCGAAGGGTTTACAACGTGAAAGACAAATTTCTTTAGGTTACCGTTTGCCTGATGTAGAGCCATCTGAATTATCTGGTTTAATTGAAACCATGAAATCTTTTAAAGAACGCATTGATTTACCTGTTTTAGCCGATGAATTAATGATGAATATTGATGATCTGTTCCCTATCTTAGAAACGCTCGAGATTCTTGGTTTTGCTAAGGTTTCTGATGGAGATATTCAGTTAAGCGAATTAGGAAAGCAGTTTTCAGAAGCTGATTTACAAGAAAGAAAGCAGCTTTTTGCCAAACGTTTATTAGAAAAAGTGCCTTTAGCTCGTTATATTAGTCGTATCTTAGATGAAAAGGTGGGGCATAAAGTATCTGAAGAACGTTTTTTATCTAAACTAGAAGATTATCTCAGTGAGAAAGAAGCTGAACGAGTTTTAAGAACGATGATCGATTGGGGGCGTTATGCAGAAATTTTTGCCTATGATTTTAATACGGGAATTTTAAGCTTGGAAAATCCTGGTATTTCAGATGTATTAGACATCAACTAAGAAAAGATCAATTAAAGATCAGTTTGACTTATCTTTAATTTAAAGTAAAATATTTGTCCAACTCGCTTTTTTTGCTTTCTAAATGAATGATCTTTTAATTACTGATGTCCTTGCTTTAAGCCAATTTTATGAAAATTCAATAGGGGGTTTTAACCATGCCTTGGATAAACTATTGCTTAATTATCCTGAGATTGCTCATACTTTTCTAAAGGATGCAATTATTTTATTGCATAGCAATAAAAAGCTTTGTTCTTTTTCGCTAACTCTCCTTTTAAAGCAAGTCTTTCACTTTGCTGATTGTGCTCATGCCATTTTAAATCTTAAAAATAAAGGGCTTTTTATGGAGCCTTATTTAACTTATATATCGGAGCCCTGTCATTTTTCTATCTTTAGTTCGATGATCAATGAACTACATAGTCTACAGCGTCTTGATTTATATCCCTATTTAGCTAGAACAAAAAATGCTTTGCCTAACACTAAAGCGCTTAAGTATTTAAAGAAGCATGATTTGTTAATAGAACCTTATATTTCTGACATTATTTCAATAGATTATGGCTATGATTTTGCAAAGGCGCTGGTTATTCTTAATCAGAATGCCATGTTAAATGAAGAGAATATTTTATCTTTAAAAGGAGCAAAGGCCGCCTATTTGCAATATGCTAAGTATTTGGTTGCAAGACCACATATTGGTGGGGCAATCCTAGATAAACTAGAGAATCGAATTAATACTTCTGCCAATACTAAAGCGCTTAGATTATTGCAGGAATATGGTCTTGATACAGAATATAATTGCCATTCTGTATTAAATAGTCAAACTCTTGACCCAATTAATCGGGCAAGAATCATTACTTATTTTTCTACTTTGGGTTCAAGGATTCCACCTCAATCGCTCTTAAAAAATTACCCTTATTTTTTATTGGAGTATTATGCTTCTTTACTACCAGCTGAACCCAATATTTTATTTAAGCTATTAGTTGGATATAACCAACCACGAAAAAATAATCCTTTAAGGACTATGGCTTTAACCTTGCCTGAAATAAATATTGAAGATTTAGCTATTTTAATAAATTTGATACGTTCTATTTGTGCTTTATATGAAAAAGAATATGATTTGTTAGCAAGTGCTCTGGCTGTTATTTTTAAAAATAAACAATATATTAAACAAATTATTACTCTAGCTAAAAATGACCTTGTGACCGATTTATCAGTTGAATTAATATTAAAAACAATTCGTTATATATGATGCTATTGAAAGATAAATTTCAGCTCCGATTAATCAAAATTAGTTAATAATAAGTACAAGACAAAAAAATATTATAGAAAACGGAAAAAGT
>JAIUOG010000064.1 GCA_020161725.1 Pseudomonadota bacterium | reverse complement strand
CGTTTGTTCGATTGAAAATCTTGATCCCATGGGGGTTCATACCGGCGATTCAATTACGGTAGCTCCTGCACAAACCTTAACTGATAAAGAATATCAACGCATGCGCGATGCAGCGATTAAAGTTTTGCGTGCAGTCGGTGTGGATACCGGTGGTTCTAATGTGCAATTTGCAGTGAACCCAGAAGATGGGCGTATGCTAGTGGTAGAAATGAACCCTAGAGTGTCAAGAAGTTCTGCACTTGCTTCAAAAGCAACCGGCTTTCCGATTGCCAAAATCGCTGCAAAACTGGCTGTAGGCTACACCTTAGACGAGCTTTCTAATGAAATAACGGGTGGAAAAACGCCTGCCTCTTTTGAGCCTAGTATCGATTATGTCGTGACCAAAATTCCCCGCTTTAATTTTGATAAATTTCCACAAACATCTAAAGTGCTAACAACTCAAATGAAATCGGTAGGGGAGGTTATGGCGATTGGCGCTAACTTTCAAGAATCTCTACAAAAAGCGATTCGTGGCTTAGAAATTGGCCGCATGGGTTTAGAAAGTCTTATTCCTTCAGATACTGACAAGGCGGTTATTAGAGGATTCTTACGTGAACCGACTCCCGATAGATTGTGGTATTTAGCAGATGCCTTTCGGCAGGGGTTAACTTTTGAAGAAATTCAACAAGAATCTAAAATTGATCCTTGGTTTTTACAGCAAATCGAAGAATTAGTTAATTTAGAGCGATTAGCGCAAACTAATTTGAAAAAGTTAGATAAAAGAACATTAACACGACTTAAAAAGCATGGTTTTTCAGATGCTTATCTTGCCCATTTAACCCAGGCTTCGGAAAGTGAAGTTCGTCAGTATAGGCTTAGCTTAGATATTTTGCCTGTATATAAACGGATTGATTCCTGTGCTGGTGAATTTGAAAGTAGTACTGCCTATCTTTATTCTTGTTATGAATCAGCCTGTGAAGCCAAGCCTAACAAAAATGATAAAAAAATTATGATCTTAGGTGGAGGTCCAAACCGAATCGGCCAAGGTATTGAATTTGATTATTGTTGTGTACATGCTGCCATGGCTTTAAGAGAGGCGGGTTTTGAAACAATCATGGTTAATTGTAATCCCGAAACAGTCTCAACTGATTTTGATACGGCCGATAGGCTTTATTTTGAACCCCTAACTTTAGAAGATGTATTAGCGATTGTCGATAAAGAAAAACCGATGGGTGTAATTGTTCATTATGGGGGACAAACACCGCTTAAATTAGCAGCCAAGCTTGCTGAAAATGGTGTTAATATTATTGGAACTTCGCCTGATGCGATTGATGAGGCTGAAAATAGAGAGCGCTTTCAACAATTGGTAACCGAGTTAAAATTACATCAACCGGCTAATGGTACTGTACGTAGTGAAAAAGAAGCGGTTCTTTTAGCCGAAAAAATTGGTTATCCCTTAGTTGTTCGACCTTCTTATGTTTTAGGAGGGAGAGCGATGGAAGTGGTTTATCATGAAGAGGATTTGCGGCATTATTTAGGCCATGCAGTTGAAGTATCGAACGACTCACCTGTGCTTCTCGATAAATTCCTAAATGACGCAATTGAAGTTGATATTGATGCTATCTGCGATGGTAAAGAAGTGATGATTGGTGCCATTATGGAGCACATTGAACAAGCTGGTGTCCACTCAGGTGACTCTGCCTGTACTTTGCCTCCTTTTAGTCTTTCTGTTGTAGTTCAACAAGATTTAATCGAACAAATGAGGCAGATGGCATTAAAATTAGGGGTCGTGGGCTTAATCAATGCTCAGTTTGCTATCCAAGCAGATGATATTTATGTACTTGAAGTTAACCCAAGAGCCTCTCGTACCGTACCTTTTGTGTCTAAGGCAACTGGTATTCCTTTGGCTAAAATTGCAGCCCTTTGCAAAGTAGGTGTCAGTTTGAAAGAACAAGGTTTTGGTAAGCATTATCCTATGCCATCCTTTTATTCGATAAAAATGCCTGTTTTCCCTTTTGTGAAATTTGCAGGAGTTGATTCTATTTTGGGTCCTGAAATGAAATCGACAGGTGAAGTCATGGGTATTGCCAGACGTTTTGGCCAGGCTTATGCCAAGGCTCAAATTGCAGCTAGCGCTCATATTAAAAAACGAAAAAAAGCCTTTGTATCAGTACGTGATGCGGATAAGGCAAGAGTCGGTGAAATTGCAAAACGTCTTATTGATCTTGGTTTTGAGATTGTTGCAACCCGAGGAACAGCCCTTGTTTTACAAGCAGCAGGTATCGATTGTCGTCGTGTATTTAAGGTGGCTGAAGGACGTCCACACGTGGTTGATTTGATAAAAAATCATGAAATCGATTTTATTGTGAACACAGTGGATGGAAAGAGGGCGATTGCTGATTCTTTTGATATCAGACGCAATGCATTACAGCAGAAGGTCAGCTATACTACTACTCTATCGGGAGCAGAAGCTGCCTGTTTAGCA
Organism: Pseudomonadota bacterium; assembly: GCA_020161725.1. Lineage (GTDB taxonomy): Bacteria > Pseudomonadota > Gammaproteobacteria > Legionellales > Legionellaceae > Tatlockia. The sequence continues at coordinate 10,553 of JAIUOG010000064.1, read as the reverse complement.
ATGAAATATGAAGACCGCGAAACGGTTACACGATTACAAGATTTACATTAGAGGTTGATATGCAAAAGCATCCTATGACTCTGCGTGGTGCAGAGGCACTAAAAGAAGAATTACAAAAAAGAAAATTTGTGGATAGACCTACTATCATTGAAGCGATTGCGACTGCTCGCGAACACGGTGACTTAAAAGAAAATGCTGAATATCATGCAGCTAGGGAACAGCAAAGCTTTAATGAAGGACGTATTCAAGAATTAGAGGCCAAAATTTCACATGCGCAAATTGTTGATATTTCTAAATTACCCAACAATGGTAAGGTTGTTTTTGGGGCTGTGGTTACTCTTTGTCACGTTGAAACAGATAAAGAAATTAAATATCAAATAGTCGGTGAAGACGAAGCAGATATTAAAACACATAAAATTTCATACAGTTCACCGATTGGGCGTGCGCTGATTGGTAAAGAGGTTGATGATACGGTGGCTGTAAATACACCAGGCGGTCTTGTTGAGTATGACATTATGGCTGTAAGTTATACTGAAGAATAAGTTTTAAGCACCAATAATAGGCCTGGGTGCTGAGTGATGCTGTAATTTTTTTAAATAACAAGATGATAAAACTGGCAAACAAATCCCTTGTGGGGGCGTTGTTGAATAAATCATTTTCCTCTGTCCCCTACGCCCCGCGATTTATTCGCGGGATCTAGTTTGGAGCGAATTAGAGTCAATAAAACTGAATTATAAGATAGGCTTGAGCCTGCCCCAAACATCTCCTGGATACCGCGGACGAGCCGCGGTACGGTAGGGAGGAGGGACGGTAGTAACTAGCAAGCCTTTATCAGGATGATTAGCTATGAGGAAAAAAGTAATCATTGTTGATTAAGTCTTCCAGTACTTATGTTCAGAGTTTTTATCTGGAAATAAGGGCATCTTTGTTAAGCTAAAGATAGTAGTAAATACCGTTTATCAAAAGACTTTCTCCTAATTTCTGTTAAGCTTAATAGAAAGTTTATCAACTTAATTTATTGTGGAAGATTTACATGGATGTTGCTATTTTAAAAAAACTTATTCAGGCATATAGACCGTATACTATCTTAACCATTTTAAAAAAGCTGGCAGGATATCCTTCTGATAATGATATTTTTGATGAATTAAATAGTCTTATTAGCCAAAGTGATAAACTGCTTAATTCATCAATATTGACTGTCCTTATTAAACATTTCAATGAGAACAACCGAAATTTTTTTACCGCGGTAGTAACCTGTATGAGAGGGGAGCGATTTCCATTTATGGAGCAATTTACTTGGGGAGTCTATGATTTTTATAAAGAAAATTTTAAACGCTTACTCAATATTTTTATTGATGAGCCTGCTGTTTTTTGTTCGGTCGATAATATAGAAATGCTCATTTCGATGGATGAAGAGATACTGTGGTTAGAAAAGCAGTATTCCCGTATTATTAATGAGGATGGGGCGGGTCCTGTCAATTTGCGACAGCATCGCAATGCAGAAATTAAGCGTCGAGAAGAGGAGCAAATAAATTCATTTCTGCAATCGCTTCAGCAAGAAATAATGCAACTAGGTATAAATGAAGATATCTTTAAAACGGATGTTCAGAAATTGGCATTAAGAAAGCAAATACCAGGTTGTCTATATACACCACGAGAGATTGCCCAGTTATATGTGATGCAACCAAACCCAGATATTTTTTTAAAATGTTTAGCTTTAAGAGAGCCTAAAGCAATACGTGCTGTGATGGGGCTTGTTTCAGAAATTAATTTTTTCAATTATCATCCAAAAGGTGCTAATAAAAAAATAAACTTCCGTGAGTTTCTGGATGAAACCACATTTACACTTCTTAACAAAGCATGTGAACCCGTTTATTTTGTGACGACGCTAATTACATTACATGCGATTGGTTTAAAAGAAAAAGAAGTCATAGAACAATTTTTACCCTACTCTCGCTCAGATAATTTTGCAAAATGGGTAGAGCAGTGTCATACGGCTGGTTTATCACGAGATTTATGTAAGAAATATTTAATAGAAAACAAAGATAAAGCTGCATTATTTTTTGTACTTTCTAAATTAGCTGCTTTGGAACCTTTCAAACAAGAAATGATTGATAAGATACTGAGCTGCGCTAATTTAGAAAGGCTAGCTGCTAAGGTACGAGCTTTTGATGAACAGTCAATGCGCGCGAATTTTGAATTACCTATTGAAGATTTTTTCGATTCTAGATTAGATGAACTGACAGAAGAAAAGTTTACTCAATTTATAAGCGAGGTAAACGATGAACTGTTTGCAGAGGATTCTATAAATAGCATGCGTATCTAGTGTTTTGGGCGAGGCCTTTGATAATAGTATTTTATTCGCAGATTAATTAGTTTTATCAAAAGACTTGCTCCCTAATAATTCATTTACAAAGAACGCTCGCAGCTACAGACGTGATGTATCTTATGATGCCCTATATTTTTTGAAGTGATTGATTGATGTAAAAACTTAACAAAAATAGCGTTCCAAAAAATCCTCCAGACTATCTCTAGCTAATATTTCATTCTTATTAGCTAGACTATCATTTACACAAAAGCGTGTTGGTTTCAGTTTTGCAAGTCTAGATAATTTCTTTTGCATATTACTGTGATGAAGATAAATTTTTATATCGTTTTCTTTAAATAAGCTAGCTTTTTTAAGCCATAAATTAACTAAAGAGGATAGGAAAACGGTGTGGATATTTGATGCTTTTCTAAATTTGGCAGAGCTTGTTTCCAATAGGGACTCAGCTATATTTTCTTGTGCCCAAAGCCAATCATAACTACTTTTAAGTAAAGGTGAGCATTGATGAAGAGGGAGTCGATAAAAGGGTAGACCTAAAGGGGGGAGTTCTCCTATATTTTGCTGAAAAAGATTGAAAGCATTGATGATATGGCGTGGGTGTTTAGTGGAAAAAAGTTTTAAAAAAAATAAAGTTAGATTGTTATTTAAAAGATAATTTTGTCTTATTGATACTCTTGCTAAATCCTGCGGGAAAAAAAAGGAGGGTTCGCAGGCTTTTCCTAGAAACATATCATTATTGAAATAAATAAATCGTTCACTTAAATCCGTTATGCGATGTAAATTGGCTTCTATCGCTAAACTATTAAAGGTAGGGTAAAACTTATCTAAGCTTAAAGCAGGTGGTTTTAGATTAATTTCATCTACCCAGCTAATTTTATTTTGAGTTTCTTCTGTTAAATGAGTGATAGAGGGAAATTGATAGGCTTTTTTAATGATAAAAATGCGATTAACCCAGGGGGCAAATTTTTCTAGACTTAATAAGCTATATTTTAATTCACCATTATCTCTAAAACGGGAAGGATGCTTGGCATAATTAGAGGAAGAATAATTTTGATATTCTCTAAATTCATTTTGCCAATTTAGATCGCTTGCATTAACCCAGGTATATACAACATCTATCGGTTTATTCATTATTTTTATTCGGTTTTATTATTTAATATAAGCTGTCTTCTTTAATTTCTTCTAGCTCTGATATTAATTTTATTGTGCTTTCTGTTAGCCATTTTTTTGTTAATTTTTCTCCATCGAGCAAATCGTTTGGATAATCAATTTCACACCAATTCTGCTCTGGTGCGGGTATTAAATGAATAGGCATTTGGCCTGCTAGATTATCGATTGCTTTTAGATACCAGTTTTGCTGGTTTTGTCCATTTTTTAGCATATGTTCAATCTCATCGTGTAAGCATTTTGCGCCCTTTACGCTTAAAAATAACATGCCAATAGATTCGCCCTCTATAAATTGGGTAGGCATATTTTTATCAACACTTTTAAGAAAGGGGCCTTGCTTCGATATTTTCATATCATCGTCGTCGTATTGGGATTTGGCACTATATAAAAGATGAATATCTTCTGTAGCCTTAGTAATCAATTCTTTTACAAAACTAATAGGAAAAAGTACATCGCCATTCACAACAATACATTCTTTTTGGTAGTGATTTAAGGCTAAATAGCAACTAAGAATATTCTCGCTTTGCAAATAGTAATGATTATAAATTAATTCATAACGGATAAATGGATGTTGTTTTTTAAAGTTCTCTAATACTTTTTCAAAGTCATCGGCTTTAAAGCCGACGACAATGATAAATTCATTAATCCCATTTTTGATAAAATGCCATAACTGCCATTCAAGTAAGGTTAATTTATTAATTTTTATAAGCGCTTTGGGGCAATTCTCTGTATATGGATGCAACCTAGAGCCCTGTCCCGCAGCTAATATGACAGCTTTCATCTAATTCATTTAGGTGACTAATTTGCGGTAATAATATACCTAAACAACTTCGAAAAGCGAGTATTTACTGTAGCCGAATGGAGGTTATTCGATCTGTAAGCTGGGAAGATAAACCTGGATTGCGTTTCACTCTATCCAAGCTATATCGTTGATATGTTTTCGTCAAAACCTAGCATTTTTAAAGATTAGGGGGTATATACCTCAAGTCATCTAAATGCTATTTTTAGTCTTTTTAAAATTAAGGTTGGTATGACTGTATTAGTAAAAAAGCCGAAAGAGATAACGGAATGGTTGAATCGATTTTTCATTCATCCGCTTAGTTATTTTTTAGTTGGCCATATAAAAAAAACAGCTATTTTGCCAAATCATTTAAGTTTTTTGGGCGTATTAAGCTCTTTGGTCGCTGCATTTTGTCTTTATCAAGCCTACTATTCAGGATTCTTTTTTATTTTAAGCCTTATGTTTTTCGGTTTACGGATGATTTTTGATGCAGCTGATGGTCAATTAGCAAGGGCAAAAAATCTCTGTTCTGAAAATGGGGCTATTATTGATGGTATCTGCGACTATTTTAGTTTTTTCTTTATTTATAGCGCTATTGGCTATTTATATTATCCTTTGTATGGTGCTGCCATTTTTTTATTTATCGCCTTAACTGCTTTAAGTAATGCTTTACAAGCGTCAAGTTATCAATTGTATTTGGATTTATATAATTTTGTTCAATATCGCAAAATAGGAGATAAGCTTAAATTTATCACCTCAGATAAACCTAAAGGATTTTCTATCCTATTAGCTATTTATAATCGTTTACAACTTTGTTTCTTAAAAGAAGAATCAATCCTTAGTTTAGTTAAAGAAGAACCGCACAATAAATCAGCTTCCTTTAAACAACTCTTACCAAAATGGCATTTGCTAGCGCTTAACTATCGGTATTTATTACTTAGTTTATTAATAAAACATATTATGGTTTATTTTTTTATCGAAATTGTTTTACTTAATTTTGTTTTGGGATGGTTATTGGTACGGACAGAAAGGCTACTGTACAAAATTTAAAATACAGGATTTTCAAGCAGGGCTGCCAGAGATAATAAAGTCGGTTTGACTAGTATGTCCCAGGTTGGTATCTCAAAATCGAGTTCTTTGCTAAGTTTAGCTGAATTTAATACAGAAAATGAGGGGCGTAGTGCTGGGCTATTATAGTCTTTAGTGCTAACAGGGACTAATTGAGTTGAATAATTAAGGCCTGCGTCTTTAAATGTTTTTAAAATAAAAGAAGCATAATTATACCAAGAGGTTTGTCCCCTGGCGGACAAATGATAGGTCTCTTGAATGGGTTGGTTTTCCTTTTTCAGTAAGGCTTTTTGAATACTTAAAATAGTGAGCTTGGCTATCAATTCTGCTGATGTTGGCGTACCTATTTGATCATTTACAATCCTTATTTCTTGATGTTCTTTTATCAAATTTATCAGAGAATGAATAAAATTCCTGCCGCGATTGGCATATACCCAACCTGTACGAAAGATTAAATACTGACAACCACTTTGTTTAATGACTTCCTCACTATGATACTTGGTCATGCCATAGATATTTAACGGGTTTGCTTTGGCCTTTTCTTCATAAGCTGTGTTGGTCTGACCATCAAAAATATAATCAGTTGAATAATGAATTAAAAGGCTATTATTTTTTTTTGCTTCTTTTGCAAGCACCTCAACAGCATCGACATTGATAGTATGAGCTAATTGAGATTCTAATTCGGCATTATCAACTTTTGTGTATCCGGCAGCATTGATAATAATCTCTGGTGCTTTGCTTTCAAATAATTTTTTTAAAGTCTGCGGAGAGCCAAAGTCGGCATCTTGGCGAGTAAAGGGATGTACTTGACCTAATGAGGATAGGGGGTTTTTTAATTGATGACCAATTTGTCCATTCGTACCTAAAAGCCAGATATGCAAAAAATGTCCCTATTTAATAATTTTTTGTGGTTAGTCTAACTAACAAAAGCGAATAAAGGAAATTTATATCCAATTAACTTCGAAAAGCAAGTATTAATGTAGCCTAGATGGAGGCTCCTCGATCCGTAATCCAGGAGAAGAAACCTGGACAACGCTTCGCTCCACAGGCTACATCATCTATATGTTTTTTTCAAAACATCATTTTGAAAGAGCAAAGAGCACGAGTATATAATATTATGATATTATTTGCTTTTTATGTCGATAAATATGAAACGCTACACTCCCAATACAATTTTAATCACTGGTGCAAGTCAAGGTATAGGCGCTGCTTGTGCTTTAGTTTATGCTGCAAAAGGTATTCATTTAATTTTGATTGCGCGCAATGAAGATAAGTTAGCAAAGATAAAAGAACAGTGTCTGGCGAAAGGGGCTATGGTTACTACTCTTAGCATGGATGTCAGAGATAAAAAAAATTTAGAGCAGTTTATTCAAGAGTTTGATGACAAACAGCCGATTGATCTTGTCATTGCAAATGCCGGTGTTTCTAACTCTTCGAAGCTTAAGGATGTTTCTGATGATGAGCAAGAGGCTGACTCTATATGGCAAATCAATTTATTTGGGGTGTTGAATACTATCAATCCATTGATAGAACGCATGGTAAACCGTCGGTGTGGACAGATTGCTTTGATTGGCTCTATCGCAGGGCTAAGAGGATTACCGCAATCGCCAGTTTATTGTGCTTCAAAAGCGGCTGTGCATAATTATGGACAAGGCTTAGGTGCAAGATTAAGGCCATACAATGTACAAGTATCAGTGATTTGCCCCGGTTTTGTAAAAACAGCAATGTCCGATAAATTAAAAAGTCCCAAACCTTTTCTATTGTCAGCAGATAAAGCAGCCCATATTATTAAAACTAATTTAGCTAAAAATAAGGCTTTTATTATCTTTCCAAAAAGTTTGTATTATTTAACTAAGCTAGCAAATTGTTTACCCAATGCTATTATTGATGCAATCTTAAATCGCTATCGAACTTAAGTTATAGATTAAAAGGATTTTGTATGTTGTTTGAAGTAGCAGGAATGAACTTAGGCATATTTTTTTATGACTAAGCTAATCCATGGATTAAAACATTATAAACTATGGTTTATTGCCACCTTTGGCCTAACTATTTTAAGTTTTATTTTAACTACTCTTAGTTTTTTTAAAAATAAGGCTTTTTTATTGCCTAAAAAGGCATTTAGCGTTTTAAAAAATTATTTTGAATTAAAATGTTTTATTAAGCGATGTAAAACAAGAAAATCAGCAGGCATTGCTTTCAATGGCAATGAAATTGATGTTTCCATTATTATTCCCGTTTTTAATCAATGGCATCTTACTAAAGCTTGTATAGAATCTATTTTAGCTACGGTTGATGATTCCGTTAATTTTGAATTGATTCTAGCCGATGATGGCTCAACCGATAATACTATAAATGCCTCTAAGCTATATTTTGGAATTAAAATTATCCGCTCCCCCAAAAACCAAGGCTTTTTATTAAACTGCAATAATGCAGCAAAAGCAGCCAAGGGGCATTATATTTTATTGCTTAATAATGACACGCTTGTTTTAGATAATTGGCTAAGTGCTTTATATAAAATAATGGAAAAGGATAAAAACATTGCGATAGCAGGTTCAAAAATGCTTTATTCCACGGGTTTTATTCAAGAAGCAGGTTCTGCCTTATTTTGTGATGGCAGTACTCGACATTTGGGTAAACGTTATCAACGTGATAACCTTTTATTCAATTATTTAAGAGAAACGGATTATTGCTCCGGTTGCTCGATTATCATTCGAAAAAGCTTTTGGGATGCTGTGGGTGGTTTTGATACAAGATATCAAAATGCTTATTATGAAGATGTTGATTTAGCGCTTACCGCCCGGTTACACGGAATGAAAGTCGTTTATCAACCTGAATCCGAGGTAATCCATTTACAACATAAAAGCTATTCTGCCTTTAAGAGAAATAAGCATAAAGAGTTAATAGCAAAGAATAAGCTCATTTTTTTAGAAAAATGGCAGAAAGTATTAAGCGATTATGTTGAGCCTAAAACACCATGGCCACTTGTCTTAAGTCATGCTGAGCGAAGCAAGATTAAAGAACCTGCCCTTCAACCTAAAAGGTTAAATATCCTATTTTATTCGCCAAGACCTACGCATCAATTGAACCATGGCAATCGTTGTCGTATATATGCTCTAGCTCAAAAATATCGAAGCGCAGGGCATCAGGTTCATTTTGTGATGTTAGAACGTTTTACCTGGGGTAAAAAAATAAAAGAAAAAATGCAACAGCAATATGAAACAGTAGACATACTGCCTTGTAAAAAACTTTGGTTTAGTGCTGGAAAAGTGCCTTTTGATGGTTGGTATTCTTGGGGAATGGGGGAGCAAATCTACCGTTTGTGTAAAAAATATCAAATTGATGTCGTGCTTTGCTCTTATATCTATCAGTCAAAATTATTGGACTATGTTCCTCCTTATATTTTAAAAATCATCGATACACATGAAAAAATGGCTGATAGAACAAAGATGCTTCAAAGACATAAAATAGTAGCTAATAAATTTTCTTGCACTATTGAAGAAGAGGCTCGTTATTTAAAAAGGGCTGATTTAGTCATTGGTATTAGCAAAGAAGAAAGTCGATACTTTTCTGAACTTTTAGCAAAAGAAGACCAGGTTTTGACTATTTCTCATATGCCAAATCCTTCCTTTATTCCCAAAGTATTTTCTTCTCTTAATCATGTAGGTATTGTTGCTAGTAATAATCAAATTAATATTGCTAGTTTCAAAGCATGCCTTCGGGTTTTAGATGCAATAGAAGAAGAAATACCCTTTGTTCTGCATGTCGCAGGTGATCTCAATAAATCGGTAAAAATAAGGCGAAAATGGCTAAAGTTTCACGGTTTTTTACCTTCGCTTACTGCTTTTTATGAGCAAATGGATTTAATTATTTCACCTATGATTTGTGGTACCGGCGTTAATATCAAAACGATAGAAGCAATGGCTTGGGGTTTGCCTATATTAGCAACTAACATAGGCAGTCGCGGTACTTTTCTCAATCATTCTTTGCATCAACAAGAAACGATAGAGCAGTTAATAAAAAGTCTTTTTTTTGTTAAGCAAAATCCACAAACACTTGAACTGCTTGCTGAAATAAGCCGTAGCCAATATTCTGCTTTTTATGATGATAATGAAAATAATTTTAATCATTTACTACAACATAATAAATTAAATCAATATGACTTATTTCCTACTTAGTTTAAGTTTAACTATGCTTATCTTTTTTACTGCCTTTGAATTAGAGCGTTATCATAGACGAGCTAAATTTTTTAGATGGTATGCCTTTCTACGTAACCCTAAAGCTTTACTTTCACCTATCAATGCGTTTTATCGCGTTTTTTTCCCCAATCCTCCTTTTTTAAATTTAAATGCTTTTCCGAATCATCTGCTTTTAGAAAACCATAAAATGGCAATTCAACAAGAGATAGGCAATTTGCTTAAAATGAATTATCAATTTAAAGATTTTGGCGATATAGAAACCTACTCAAAAAATTTAGCTAAATTTGGTTGGAAATCCTTTTTTATAAAATGTTATGACAAACCCACTTTAGCTTCAGAAAAATTACTACCTAAAACAACAGCGTTAATTAAACAATGTCCAGAAGTTAAATTGGCGATGTTATCTATTTTAGAGCCTGGCGCTAGTATTAAGCCTCATTTTGGCCCCAGTAAATTATGTTATCGCTATCATCTTTGTGTTTTTTGTGATGCTTCTGAACAAGCTTTTATCTCCGTTGGCGGTGAAAAATATTTTTGGAAAGAAGGGGAGGCGGTGTTATTCGATGACACCTATGAACATTTTGCTATGAACCCTACTGATCATTTGAGGGTGGTATTATTTTGTGATATTGAAAGAAAATTACCTTTTCCCTTTCATCAGGTTAATAGAAAACTAATCGATATTATCAGCCAATTAGCCGTAATTAAAAAATTGCAAATCGCTGCCAATGAAGCAATGCCAAGCCTTAAAAAAGAGTGAGAAATTAAAAGGATGTTTATGAAAAAATGGAGCCAATATTCGTTTTTTAAAATAATCTCAGCTTTTACTAAAAATCATGAGCTTATTTTTTTACTCGTAAAGCGCGAAATTTTAGCAAAATATAGAGGTACTTTCGCAGGGTTATTATGGGTAATTTTAGCGCCTCTTTTGATGCTTGGTCTTTATACTTTAGTTTTTGGTTTTTTTATTAAAGTAAAATGGCCCGGGGTGGATAATTCCCTTAGTTATGCGCTT
>JAIUOG010000063.1 GCA_020161725.1 Pseudomonadota bacterium | reverse complement strand
TTTAATAGAATAGGAGCACCATCCATTATATAAAGCTTGGAATTAAGAGGTACAACTCCTGTTTGTTTTGCAACTTGTGCATCATTATCTTGGTCAACAAGGTAAAATTGTAAAGTTGCTGTTCCGCCTAGGATTTGCTTAGCGCGTGCCGCATCTTGAATACCAGGTAAATCAACTCCAATTCGAGTAGCCCCCTGTTGTTGAACCACTGCCTCACCAACACCAAGCTCATTTACACGATTACGCAAAATACTCATCGTTTGCTCAATCGTTGTTTGCCTTAGGGTATTAAGCTCCGTCGCAGATAAAGAAATTAACAATGAATGGGTCGCTTCTGACTTAGTAATAGTGTAATTAGGAAATTCGCTTTTAAGAATAGCATAGGAATTATCCATAGTGGCATCATCACGAAAACCAACATTTACCCCTTTTTCAGCAAGATAACGTATTCCTGAATAACGAATACCCTCTTCGCGAAGTTTTTGGCTTAGATTTTTCATTATACCTTCATAATGTCGGCTAATGACGCTATCCACATCGACTTCTAAAAGAAAATGAACTCCCCCCCTTAAATCCAAGCCTTGTTTCATAGGCTCTGCCCCTATTTTGCTAAACCAACTTGGCGTAGCAGGTGCTAGATTAAGAGCAACCGTATATTGTGAATCTAAGCTATTTTTTATCACATCTCTTGCATGAAGCTGAGTATCAGTAGAATTAAAACGAATCTCTACATGATCACCAGAAATGGTAATTGGCTGATGCGGAATATTAGCCTTCGCCAATGTCGTATTCACTTCTTCTTTTAAGGCGTCTAAATCAATCTCTGCCTGAGATGAGATTTGCACAGCAGGCTCTTCGCTATATAGATTAGGAAGAGCGTAGATTAATCCAATGACTGCCAAAGCAATCAAACATAGATTTTTCCAAAGAGGATATTTGTTTTTCATTATAAGTCTCTACACAAAGCACTAAAGAGATTTAAGAGTACCTTTAGGCAAAACTGCGCTAACTGCCCCACGTTGTATACTAATTTCAATACCCGTAGCCACGGCTATCTTAATATATTGCTCATCTAGATTAACAACCTTGGCAAGAATTCCACCAGATGTAACGATTTCATCGCCTTTTTTTAAGTTAGAAACCAAATCACGATGTTCTTTAGCTCGCTTATTTTGTGGCCTTATTAGCATAAAATAAAACAAGACAAACATGACAGCGATTAAAATCATTGAAAAAAAACCATCGCCAGAAGCAGCCTGACTACCACTAGCAGCTAAGGCATCATTTATAAATAAGCTCATTTTTCTTTCCCCTAAAAAATTCGCGGTTTTAATTAGCCTAATTGAAGAGGCTTTCAGGTCGGGTCACATCATAACGATATTTTTTCTTTAGGTAAATGAAGAGCTTGAATTTAGCTGTTTGCAGTTAAAAATAGTTTTCAATTTGATTGGAAAAGATTCATTTGAAAGATATTGTGCTGCAACAAATACCGTTGGCACAGCAAGGGAGTTTGGCTATACAAATGATGTAAATAAGCTCTTGTAAAACCAGCTTGGCATGTTGGGCAACCGCAAGTATTAGACAAAGGCTTATATTGTTCTGCCATATCGCCATTAGAAATTAAAAAGCCTTGTTTATCATCATAGATATGTCCATGAATAGCAGAATCTGAGGGGCTATTTGATTCAAGCAAGATAGAGCTAATTTTTTTCAATTGATTTAACTCATCCAAATCAAAATCACCTGACACATAGGTTAATTCTGCCTTAGAGGCCTTAATTTTTTCGTAAAACTCATTAAATCGAATCTTTTTATCATAAGAAAAGTAATTAGAGATTTTTGAAGACAGTTCTAATTCCTCAAAATCGTCAGATAAAATAAAAAAATCGACATCCAAACTTTTTAATAGTTTAAATAAATCAGTCTTGGCTATTTTTATTAAAGAACCATCATAAGGAGAGCGGAGAGCAACTTCTTCGGCTTTATTTAATTTCAACAATGACAGATTTAATACCAATTGATGAGGCCAAGCCAAATATTCCTTTAAGCTTTTTAGTGATTGTAATACAGCTAAGCCTGGTTTTATTAATAAATCATTTAAATAAAAGGCAGCAATTTTTGTATTAGTCTCTTCCCAATTAGCTAGGGTAAGCGATGCACCAGCCAATGAATTTAATATAGGTACAAATTGCATAGTATTCCTTATAGCAATATAGATGCATCACCGTAGCTAAAAAAACGATACTCGTTTTTAATTGCCTCTTGGTATAAAGACATTGTTTCCGCATGGCCAATAAAGGCTGAAACAAGCATTACCAAGGTGGATTCAGGTAAATGAAAATTAGTAATCAATCCATCACAAATTTTAAATTGATAACCAGGGTAAATAAAAATAGCAGTATCTTGACTTTGAGGCTGAAGCCCACCCTCGTCTACCGCACTTTCAAGGCTTCTTAATGCAGTAGTACCCACTGCAATCACCCGCCCTCCCTTTGCTTTCGTTTCATTAACAGCCTTACACAATTCCTCATCTATCTGAAAAAATTCAGAATGCATTTTATGCTCTAAGATGGATTCGGTGCGTACTGGACGAAACGTCCCTGCACCAACATGCAAGGTAACAAAAGCGCATTTAATACCCTTTTCTTGGATTTTTCGCAGTAATTCATCATCAAAATGCAAACCTGCGGTGGGTGCTGCTACAGAGCCTTTATGTTTAGCATAAACTGTTTGGTAACGCTCTGCATCATGCTCATCATCTGAACGAGTAATATAAGGCGGCAAAGGCATATGCCCATGTTTTTCTAATAGCTTGTCTAAATTAGATAACGCCTTACAAAAATAAAGATCATCATCCTTCGCTAAAACCTCAATAGCCTCATCAGAGGATAAATAAATTAAAGTACCGGGTTTGGGCGATTTACTTGCTTTAATATGAGCATAAAAGCAATCATTCTCATCTAAGCGCTCCACTAAAAACTCAATTTTCCCGCCTGTTGCCTTCGTACCATATAATCTTGCAGGAATGACCTTTGAATTATTAAATACTAATAAATCATTCGGCTTTAAAAAATCAGTAATATCTTTAAATTGATGATGGCTAGTGGCTTTCGTTTGCCTGTCATAACTAAGAAGTCTTGAATCGGTGCGTTTAGCTAAGGGATATTGAGCGATTAATGCTTCTGGTAGCTCAAAGTTAAAGTCGGATTTGTTCATACAAATTGCAAAAGAAAAAAGAGTTATTATACCTTAGAAACTGTTAAAATATAGCCCACCCTACAGTTTTTTAAGCATATACCCGTGATTTTTCAAAATGCTAGATTTAGGCGATTTGATTTTTTTGACCAAGCTTTTTTTAAAAGTGAGTAATAGAGCGTTCTATTGCGAATTTTTAAAAAAAGCTTGGGCGGAAAAAGCGAGAGACTAAAAATAGCATTTTGAAAAATCACGGGTATATACTTTGTCTTAGATATATACTTAAAAATAAAAATAAGGATAAAACTATGCTAGTCACCTTTACCTGTAAAGAATATGAAAATATTACCATGTTTGGAGATATAGCCACAAAGCTCATAAAAATGATGGGGCATAGTGGAACTACGCCAGGCGCGATTAAAGGCGAGGATGTAGCAGAAGCTTTAAACAATTTAGAAAAAGCGCTAGGCAAAAAAAGTCCTGAAACTAATGCCGAAGATGCGGAGGGTGAACCCGTAGTTAGTTTAAGGAATCGCGCCATACCTTTATTAAATATGCTAAAAAAAGCGGCTGCCAACAAAGCTGATATTATGTGGAAATAAGTCCATTTCATAGCATCCCTAGATATGCTAATATCGCCAGCAATTAAATTTAGACCTTTGCTCTTATGTTAACTTTGCGTGAAATAACGCTTTCTCGCGGTAATAAGGTTTTACTCGATAAAACCTCTGTTAGCCTACACGAAAAACAAAAAGTCGGTGTGGTTGGGCTTAATGGCTGCGGTAAAACCAGCCTTTTTTCCCTTATTCTAGGGCATTTTACACCCGATAAAGGCTCAGTTGAGCTTAATCAGCAGTTAAGAATAAGTCATCTTTCACAACAACTTCCTGATACCGATGATAAGGCCTTGGATTTTGTTTTGTCGGGAGATAAAGACTACACGTCCCTAATTGCACGCTTAAAAAAATCAGAAGAAGAGCATAATAATGCGGATGTTTTAGCTTGCCATGAGTTATTAACTCAAACAGGTGGTTATAGTAAACCAGCTAAAGCAGCCTCAATCATGGCAGGCTTAGGCTTTAAACCAGAAGATGAACAAAAAAGTTTAAATAGTTTTTCTGGTGGTTATCGTATGCGTCTTAGTTTAGCTCGCTGTTTGATGATGCCTGCTGATTTAATGCTTCTAGATGAGCCAACTAACCATCTTGATATGGAAGCCATTGTTTGGTTAGAAAAATGGTTAAAACAATGCCCTAGCTCTATTCTATTAATTTCGCATGATAGAGATTTTTTAGATGCCTTTGTTAGCCATATTTTGCATATTGAGCATCAAGGACTTCAACTCTATAGCGGCAACTACAGCCGTTTTGAAAGAACTAGAGCCGAAGCCCTAATTTTGCAGCAAAACCTATATGAAAAACAACAAAACAAAATTAATCATATGATGACTTTTGTTAATCGTTTCAAGGCAAAAAACACCAAAGCGAAGCAAGCGCAATCGAGACTTAATGCTATTGCCAAAATGGATTTAGTAATTCAAGCCGAAGCAGATTCCCCTTTCTCTTTTCAATTTTTCCCTTGCCAACGTGCGGGTAAGCCACTGTTGCAAATAGAGCAAGGTAGCGCAGGTTATTTAGAAGAAAAGCCTATTTTAAAAAACCTCAATTTATCTCTAAATCCCGGCGATAGAGTTGCACTTTTAGGCCCCAATGGCCAAGGTAAATCAACTCTTATAAAAACATTAACTGGTGTAATTGCCCCGTTATCAGGGCAAATTTTCAAAGCCTCAAATTTACAAATTGGTTATTATGCTCAGCATCAGCTTGAAGAATTAGATGAAAATCTAAGTCCTCTTGAAACAATTCAGGCTTTATCACCTGAAACGAGAGAACAGGCTATTCGAGATTATTTGGGTGGTTATAATTTCATTGGTGATGTAGCAACAACTCCCATTAGGCATTTTTCCGGCGGCGAAAAAGCAAGGCTTGCTCTAGCTAAATTAGTGTGGCAAAAACCCAATTTATTACTTTTAGATGAACCAACTAACCATCTCGATTTAAGCATGCGCGCAGCCCTTGAAATCGCCCTACAAAGCTATGAAGGTGCACTCATTTTAATTTCGCATGATAGGCATTTAATTAAAACAACAGTCGATGATTTTTATCTTGTATATCAACAGACACTTAGTCCATTTAAAGGTGATTTGGATGATTATCATCAATGGTTACAAGGAAAAGAATCAGTAAAAGAAGTTGCTAACATCGATAATTCAGCCAAATATAAAGAGAAAAAAACGTTACAAAATCGCCTTAAAAAACTAGAGGAAATGATTGTTAAAAACCAGGAAAAATTAACTGTCATTGAAACGAAATTAGCTGATTTATCACTTTATGAAGAAGGGCAAAAAGCCAATCTTGATAAGTTACTTTCTGAACAAACAAAGATAAAAAAAGAACTGCTACAAACTGAGGAAGAATGGTTGCAAATTGGAACTAGTTTAGAAACCTTTTAAGCTTGAGACTTTGATTTTCATTCAGATTCCCCTCTCCCACAAGGGGAGAGGGATCAACATTTGCTTTTAACTTGAAAAACCAAAAGATGATTAGCTTCTATATCAAGTATATACTTAAGATAGAAACAAACTTATTTGTAAGTTAAACCAAGGAGGTTGTCATGACTAGCAAATACAGCAAGGAGGCTCAAAAATCGGTCGAAAAAGAAATGCATGAATACAAGCATGGCGAAGCACATATTGGTAAAAGTGGCAAAAAAGTGAAAAGTAAAAAACAAGCTATTGCTATCGGATTATCAAAGGCAAGAGCCAAAGGTGAGCACGTGCCTAAGAAAAAATCTTAAAAATTACTTGGCGAAGACCATAAAAGAGAAGATGCCTTTATCAACAATGACTTGGAATGACTTCCAAGCTTGTTGTTGGGCAATATTAGCAAAAGTATTTATAGACTCTGGAAAATCAGCATCACTTGGATGTTGCATACGAATATCAATTTCATCTAAATTATCATGAGGAATAGTCGCTTTCATTCTATTCTTTAAAGCTGCTAACCATTCATCTCTTGTTTGAGATCCAGCTAAGGTGCAATCAACCATTAATAAAAATCCATCTTCATGAAGTTTTTGCTTACATTCAGCAATAAAATTAGTTTTTTGCTCTACATTCAAATGGTGAACGGCATAACTAGTAAAAATAATATCAACGGGCGCTTTTACTTCTGAAATAGCAGTTATCATATTGTCCGCGATAAATTCTTTTTCAAAATTTAAAGCATCTAAATTAGCAGCAGACATTTTTAACACATCTTTAGCCTCATCAATGCCAATGTATTTTGTGATAGTTTTATTCATAAGAATTGGAGCAACAGTACTGCTATCACCACACCCCACATCGACAAATGAAAAAGGTTTTTTCATATTAAGATTAAGAAAATTATCTAAGGCTGCAAACATCTCTTGATGATAAAGCGTGTTATTTTTGACAGAATTCTGATAACGCTGCCAGTTATCATTAAAATAGGCGCTGACTGTATTAACTTGCTTAGAACACATAAAAACTTTCCTTAACCACCTAGATTTTGCAATAATTTAGCTTAAGAGCTTAATAAAAAGCAATTAAGTTTTATTAACACCATATTCTATTTTCCATCTTTTGTCTTGAGGATTGTAATCACGTCTTACCATAAAATTTTCCTCTTTATTTATTGTTAAGTTTTTAATTTTATTTAATGACATCGCCTTAAATCCAATTTGCTTTCCTGAGCTAGAAGAACCGGCTATTTGATAGCATACATTGCCTTGCTGTGCATAGATCCCATAATGATAAGGCTCTGCTATTCTTGGATGTTTTTTATAACCAAAAGAAATTAACTGTCTTTCATTAATTGCTTGCCGCAAACTATTCTTAAAGCTCACCCTTATCTCCTTAAGTTTCTTACTTTAAGAATAGCTAACCATTGTCATCAACTATGTTAATGTCAGAGAAATACAACTATTTTCATGCTTTCATTCTGGGCTGTACTAAGATTCTCCCAAAGAAAACGCAAGTCTGTGTTCCAATCTAGCCAAGATTCAACAAGATCTTCAAGCACGATGCTCTTTGAAGGATATTCTCGAATGAGGGAGGACAGAGGGCGATCGAGCGTTGCATTCAAGAAGATTCTTCGCTTCGCTCAGAATGACAGCAAAGAAGGATAACGATAATTCCTCGCTGTCATCCTGAGCGTAGCGAAAGATCCCCGAATTCAACTGTGAACTTGCACGAAGTTTCGAGCCCTATTTAAGGATTAGCCATGGGCTAATGCAACACTATTGTTCCTTTCATTTTGAATATTAATATCAACTTCATATTTATCCTGCCCCCATTTTCTTAATTGCTCCCAAGAATTTGGACATTTATAGGTATCAAAATAATGAAAGAAACGATACGCCCTTGAGCCATAAACAATCTCACCTTTGCTACTAGTCGATATATCATAATGAAGTTGCAATGGCTTTTTACATTTCTCTATCCGCTCTAAAAAATCTTCTTTTGTTTGTGCTTCTTTCACAAAATCAACCAGCTCTTTTTTAAGCACCTTCCAGCTATCTTGCTTTTCATCTGTCCTTGCTAAGATCAATTTGTCAAAAATGGACAGAGGTTCTAAAGCAGCAAGATTTGGTTCAATAACAGGTTTTAGTGCCACAGTTACAGCTACTTCTGACTTATCTGATTTCTTCGATTTAGGCAATTTGGAATAATTAGGCTCTTGCCCTGATAAAACAAGTAAAAGATTTCTAAATTGGCAAAATAACTTACGCAAATCCTTCTGTTCTTCTTTATCTTTAGAACTAATTTCTGCTAGAAATGCTTGTTCATCTTGATAATTTTTAAGTAAAGAACCTTTATCATGAATTTTTTCAATGATATTTTTAAAGTATTCGGAAGCTGTGAGTTCCATTTGCTTCACTTCTTTTTGATTCGGCTCAAAAGATTCTTTAGTTAAGGTAAATTTAGCTTTGGCTAAAGGGTCAGCGCCATTTGCGATTAGAGTTTGAATTACCTCAATATGTTTATCTATTGAACTAAAAAATGTTTCTGCCTCTAAAGAACTTAAATAGAAATGCAATATAGGCATATTCTCTACCAAGCCCTCACCTTTGGCATGCATGGGAAAATGCTCTATCAGTACAGGTTTCGATATAATTCTATCAAATTCTACTCCTCTTTCTTTAAGCTTTACTATTAGTTTCGGAATATCGCTAGTAAGCCCATTACTAGATATATTGAAGAGCTGAAAGGCTAAGTAATAAGGAGAGCTAAAAGCTTCGTGGTTTAATATCTTAGCATCGACTTTTTTTAATAAAAAATTAAATAATTTTTTATAGCCATGCGCCATAGCATACATGACTAAAGTCATGCCATTGGAAGAGGTGAATACATTAGGATTTGCACCATGCTTAACTAGTAGTTTAACAACCTCATACACAAGATTATCTTTTACCTTAGGAATACAACTAGCTATTAGTGCCGGCAATTTTATTAATTCCTCTTTTTCAAGATTAGCCTGCTTTAATAAATAAATTAATATTTCTTTCGCATTTTCTTTTTCTTCTAGAAAATTAATAATCGCTGGTTTAAGAATACTCTTATTAACGATATTCCCTGCTTTTTCAATAGAATCTGATAAAGAGATAATCGCTTTAACTAAATCTAACCGGCCAGCTTCAATCGCTTTATGCAAGGGTAATATATCGCTTTGCTCTTCCGGTACTAGACCCGACTTTTGGAACTCCAAAAATAACTCATTATTATTCTTTTCTAATTTTTTCCAAGTAAAAATTGGACTATGCTCATCTTGGATTAACCAATTAAATAATCTTTTTTTGTCTTCTGAATCACTATTTGCAAGATCTAATATGACTGACATTGATTGACTATTGTTGGGTTTGAAAAATGGACTTGCCCCCATCTCTATCAATAATTCAAATACCTCAAGAGACCCTATGTTGATTGCTGCATGAAGTGGTGTGTAATGAATACTTTCAGGGTGTTTTTTATCTATTATTTCAAGATCGAGAGACTTGTGTTTTTCTAGGACTTCCGCTGCAGTTTGCTTAATTTTCTCTAATTGTGCAGCATTTTTGTGTTTGGCATAACGTTTAATATTCTTTAATAAATTTGCAAGACTACTCATAAACACCTCTCAAGGTTGGTTAAGCATCGTTAATACAAATATTTTTTTATCGAAATATTAGCTCACACTAAATGACAATTTCCTTACAGTCATCAAGGCAAAGATAAATCCCTTTTCATTGTGCAAATTTTTCTTCGAAGATGCAAATTAGGCTTTTTTTTGATTTTTTAGCTCAGATATTAGGCCATAGAGTCTCTATGGCCTGGTAGGAATTTATTTTTAACTTAACTCTTGAATTTGTAGATTCACACCAAAGCTAAATAAGAATTAAGGATAATGGCCTTAAAAATAAAGTAGTAGTAAAATATTTAAACTCTGTATCCAGAAATACCATTCCTCTCTTCTCAATAAACCTCATAGTCATTACTTTTTTCTTCATAAGGAGTATTAATATCAACGCCATAGTTATCTTGACCAAAGGCTCTTAACTGTTCCCAAGAGTTAGGGAATTTATGCGTATTGAAATAATGAAAGAATCGATAAAGCGTTGAACCATAGACAGTTTCACCCTTACCATTCTTTGATAAATCATAATGAAGCTGGAGTTCTTGTTTAAATTGCTCTATTCGCTCTAAAAATGCTTCTAAAGTCGGGGCATTTTTAACATAGTTAACTAAGCTCTGTTTAAGGGCTTTCCAATCATTTTGCCTTTCTTTATCTCTGGCACTAATTAAGCTTTCAAAAATAGATTCCGATTCATTAGGCAATTGAGACTTTTCTTCATTTTTTTGCAAAGCTTGCTTTGCTAGTTTTTCATTGTCAGGGAATCCCGTATAAGCCAAAACGGATTTTCCAGATAAGGCTCGCTCAAGATTTCTAAAATGATGAAATATTTTGTGTAATCTTATTTTATCTTTTTTATCTCGATAGCTAATTTGCCTTAAAAATTGCTGTTCCTCCGGGTTGTTTACAAACAAATAACCATCATCATGAATTTGACTTGCAACTTTTTTAAGATATTCAGCCGGTGAAAGCTCCATTGTTTCTTTTTTAAAGTTAAATTTTGCTTTTACATTAGGATTTGCGCCATTAGCAATTAATAGTTGAATTATTTCTAGATGCTCATCTATCCTGTAAAAACAAGAATTAAATGAGTCAATTAAACTATGGATATAAAAATGCAAAACTGACATATTTTCAGCATCTGCTTCGTTTTTATCGGATTTTCCCCAAGGATTAGCAGGGGCATAATAATATATCGTCTTATCGAAGCTCAACCCTTTGTTTTTAAGTTTAGCTATAAGCTCACGCCTATCTATTTTTAATTTATTATCGTAACGGGAAAAAACCTGAAAAAGAAGACAGCTTGAATACGATTTCTGATTTAATATTTTTTCATTGACCCGTTCTAAAAAGAAATTAAATAAACTCTCATAACCAAAAGACATAGCCTGCATTGGTAAAGTCATTTTCGTACCATTCGTTGCATCAAGTTTTGCGCCAAACTTAACTAATAATTGAATGACTGCCAAAATTTTTTCTTCTTTTACATCAGACAGCTCAAAAAGGCTACTTGCTTGTACATAAACTATTAAAGGTAAAGACCATATACCCTCTGCCTCTACGTCCCCGCCTTGCTCTAATAAAAAGGTCAAAATTTCTTCAGAATTTGCTTCTCCTGTTAACATATTTAAAATAGCAGGCCTAAGCACACTTGTCTTGTAAGTATCACCTGCTAATTGAAGAGAACCAGCTTCTTTAATAATACCTTTAACTAAATCAATTCGACCAGTCTTTATAGCAATATGTATCGGCAATTGATCTATATTTAATTGTGATAGATTTGATTCATCAAAGTTGAAATACTTTGCCATATTTACATTCGATTTTAATTTTTCCCAGGTAAATAAAGGACTATCCTTATCTTTCATTAACCATTCAAATAAAGAATCTGACTTATCTTTATTAATTCTGATTAGAGAAAGTGCTTCACCCACTATAGTATCAATAGCAGAAGCATGCTGAGGACTTGGTTTAAAGAAAGGATTAGCATCGAGGTCTAATAACAATTTAAATACTTCAATTGAATTTATTTCTATAGCAGTATGGAGAGGAGTCATATTAAAACGATGACTAAGATACCCTTCTTCATTAGCTAGATCTAAGGTCCCCTTTTTCTTCTTAACTTTTTCAGCCTAGCTCTTGATTCTTCTCAATTGAGCCGCAGTTTTATCTGAAGCATATTTATTAATTTCTTCAAATAGCTTTTTAAGTGTTTTAGAAATAGGCACAGTTTGCTCTCACATTAATAATTAAAAATTAAGCAAATATTTAAACTAATCTGCTTATCACAAATTTTGCTGAAGAGTCTCAGCTATCTCACTTACTTTAGCTTGTACGTTTTTATGTGCGAATAAAGAGAAATAATGTATAAGTTTTTGTCTATCTAAAACATTATCAGCTCTTATATCAAAATAACTTCTATACTCTTCCACCTCTATTTGCGTTGCCTCGCCCCGGCTCACAGATTTATGAAATTTTCGATGCATATCGTTACATACTGCAAGCAATTCATAAATTGTCTTATCTTCTTTTAAGTTAACATCTTCAACTTTATTCAATTTATTGAGGCCATAATCAGCTAAATTTTGTATACCCTGACCTTCCTCAATTTTTTTATAGTCACCATGGATGGTAGTTGCTATAACACGAGAAAATAGTTTAAGTAGTAGAAGGCTTAAGCTTGCAACCTCAATAGCACCCCGTAAAAAAGTCAAAAGGCCATCGGCTAATATCCCTAGATTGAAAGTAAAAATACCAATGACTGTTTTTGCAAGCCCTAGAAAGAGATGGGCAGTACCCACTAAAGGCATTTTAAAATCCTGAATAACTTGAGCCTTACTTTTATAAGGCTTGAAATAATCTATGAAATTTTTAGCAATTTTCTTCAAAGTATGAGTTAAGGGAACATAAGAAAATTGGCCAAATTTAGGGGGGTCATAATCTCGATGCGGAAAAAGTTGCCAACTTTTATTCTTACTCAAAGGATCATAGGTGTAATATGCAAAGTAATCTCTGATTGCAGGGTCTAGATCATCATCTTCATCGGCCATAGAGGCCCATTTAATGTCTCTTACTACCTGCATAATTCCCATAAAACTTCTAATTCGCCAAAAACTATACTCTTCAACTTCTTTAACTTTTTTAGGTGCAAAATCGTTTAAAAACCAAGTTTGATAAGTAGCTAATTGCGTTTCTAAAGCTTTCTTATCTTTAAAAGAATCTTTAATTGAAGAAAATAGATCTGTCAAAAATTGTGCACTTGCTTCAAGCCCCGCATTTAAGCCTTTAAAATAAGACAACCCTAAGCCAGAATCGCCTTTTAAAATAATAGAGGTTTCACCTTTTTTATGTACTACTTGTTTTGCATGAGTAGCTGGAGCCTCATTTACGCTGATACGAACTGAATCATTCAAAATTTCTTGTCTTACCTCTCTTGTATCTTCAATCTTCTCTTTTAGATAATGAGTAAGAAAAGATTTTAGCCTTTTCGGTAATTGAGGCGCAGTTTGCTGCTGCGAGCCCTCATTTAAAGTACCATTGAAGTTAACATAAGGTCTCAGAGGATCTTTTGATGTCGCTTTTTGCAAAGCAAGGAAATCTTCTTTAGAAATCATCATTTGCATTGTTACAGGGGTTTTCCCGTTTTCAATATTTCCAACATATTCATTAGCAATCAAACCCTTTCTAGCCATTTGCTGATAAAAGCGTTCGATTCTTATTCCTGGGGCTTTCTCTTCTCCTTTAATATCAAATCGTAACTGTAAAACAAAATCGAATTCATGTTTAACTTGATTCCCCTTTGGAAATAAAGTTTCGCTTACTATACTATGAGTACCGTCAGCACCAATAATTAAATCAACATTTGGGTATTCCGTAGCTATCATCGCTTCAATAGTATCAGCATAAACTTCATTTTCAGTCTTAATTTCAACGCCAATTTCTTTAGCTAATTTAGTAAAAGTTTCTTGCAAAGTATTGGTGCGAATATGGGGATCTTTTTTTAATTGATCTAACAATGCAACTAAGGTTGGATCTTGTTCACTATTCGTTGCTTTCATAATTGCTTCAAGCTGAGCCGCTTGCATAATTAGGGTGTGACTTCGTTGATATTTTGCATATTTCTCAAGAACAACAATCTTAAGATTAGGATTTAAATGCTTCATTCCCCAAGCATTAACAAGTCCTATCGGACCTGCGCCGACTACAAGCACATTAGTATCAACAGCCATC
>JAIUOG010000062.1 GCA_020161725.1 Pseudomonadota bacterium | reverse complement strand
GTTTCACACAAAGAATGCCTCAAATTGCAACAGTTGAGCCGGCTTCGATTGCTGCTAATGCGGGTATAAAAGAAGGGGATAGAATTTTAGCTATCAATGGCTTTCCTACTCATTCTTGGCAAGAGGTGGGAATGAGGCTTATTGAATTTTTTGGTAAAAGTAAAGTGATTTTAGATGTTGAAAATAAAAATGAACAACGAGTACTGTTACTTAATCTAAACCAATGGCATTTTAAAAAGGGTAAGGCTAATTTATTAAGTTCTTTAGGGCTAAGTGCTGATAAATCGGATGCGACTAAAGAGGCTGTTCCTGGGCGAAATTTAATAAAGGCTTCCTATTTGGCTCTTCATAAAATAAACGATTTACTGCATTTTTATCTTATTATGCTGAAACAAATTATCACTGCAAAAATACCATTTTTTGTCCTTTTAGGTCCCTTGGGGCTTTTTGCCGTATCGGCTAATTCCTTTATGCAAGGATTAGCCGTTTTTTTATCTTTTATTGCTAGTTTTAGCATTGCAGTAGGTTTAGTTAATCTTTTCCCAATACCCGGACTAGATGGGGGATTAATCGTTTATGCTTTATTAGAAAAAATAAGAAAGAAACCAATCTCAGTTGCAATGGAAATATTGCTTCATCAATTGGTTTCAATCTTAGCTGTTATTTTATTGATACAGCTTGTTTTGAATGATTTAACAAGGGGCATAAATTGAATCAGCTGTTTGCTCAACGATTGCTTCAGGTGCTTTTTTATCAAAGAATTGAATGCCTGTATTTTTTGTAATTTCTTTTGTTATTCTATCAGCGATAATCGGGGCATCTATTTTTGCTTGGGTAGCAAAAATTCCAGTCAACAATGCTCCAAGCCCTATTGTGCATGAAGCTACAAATCCAGAGATATGAAGACCTAAAAAAACGGAATAAGTAATGATATGAGCTAGACCAAGAGGGAAAACAACCAATGTTGTTGCTAAGAGCATTAGCGCTGCAATTACACCAACTGCTATCATTAAACCTTTTAAAATTTCTTTATTTCTTTCCTCATTGAGTCGTTTACTATAATTTTCGTCATTAAGGATAAATTGATGAAATTCTTGTAATTGAGTTTGTAATTGCTCGGTCGTTTCTTCATTATTAAAGTATTTGCTATAGCTTAATAATAATTTTTCAAGCTCCGTGTTAATTTTATTGTCATTGTAAGCATAGCATTGCAAAACAAGGTTAGAGAAATAAGAGGGAAAACTCCCAGCTTCGATTCGATATAATGGATATAGATATTTGCTGTAACCATCTTGTGTGGCTAATAATTGTAAAATACTCCTTTGTGATTTATCAAAGGACCAATAGTTATTTTTTTCCGTATTTTGAATGAGTTGGACTGTAATCTTTTTAAAAGTTGCGTTATCTTGATTGGTTTGTGCCAAATAATTGATAAGCTCTATATAGTCTTGTTTTGATAAACTTTGGCCATTAGCTATATAGTCATTATAAATATTTATTAATAATTCTTCATCTTTGTCTATCTCCGACTGATCTAACTCTCTTTGAGCCTTGTTAAGTTTGAGAAGATAGCCAAGATAATGATAGGGAATGGGTGGGGGAGGAGTTAGTATAACATAGCCATGGGCTTTAGCAGGAGTTTTGTCTGACTTACTTCTGGTTATAAAGTTAAGAAATATTCCAATCTCATGATTTTCTGCTGATTGAAACAATACTGTTAGGAGGTTGAGATAATTTTTAGGGTTTCTCCACCCTGCTAATTTTTCATCTAAACTCGCATTTAAGGCTTCAGAATTTATTGATGTAATATATTCGGTAAGTTTTTGGTGTAATTGCTTGATAGTTGTCATATAAGTTTCTATTTAAGTTTAAATTGATCTATATTTAACCAGAAATCCATTTTTTTGTCAAAAAAAAATCAAATAGGCTTTGTTTTGTTATGATGGTTTATTTTTTATAATTAGAGAAAATTGCTTTTTCATTCTTGAAACAACGTTGTTATTTCAATACTCTCCTTTTTTGGTAAGGGACTGAATTTTGCCTGTACTGCTGGGCTTATCAGCACCAGCCTACCAACAGCTGTCATTCTGAAAAGAGCGTAGCTCTTTGAAGAATCTTGTTGGATCTTGGTTCGATTTTTGGGAGGGGAAAGCGTTTTCTGGGGATCCTTCGCTAAGCTCAGGATGAAAAAGAAGAGCGTGGTATTTTTATACCACGCAAATTGAAGTACTAAGCCTCAGTCAGACTCTCTCTGTGGATTGGGCTGTTTTTTTTTTGCATGATCCGTCTTCATTGATACAACGTTGGCAGGATTTGTTTGGGGCTGATTATGCCCCTGTTGCCCTTGTGGTCTACGTCGTTGCTGTTGATTCGGATTACGTTGCTGCTGACTGCCTTGTTGAGGCCTTCTTCTGCGGTTTTGATTTTGCGGACGTCTATCATTCTGATTCTGATGAAAGGGTTTACGGTTCGAATGAGAATGAGTTCTTCTTTGCTCGCTAGACTGCGTAGTACGCGTTTCTTTTTGACGGTTAGCAAAAAGCTTAGACCATAAAAGTTTAAAGATATTTGAGCGTTTTGCCTTATTTGGATTAACATCTAAAACATCTTTAACTGCAGGCTCAACTTCTTTTGGTAGTTCATTATTGCGAATAACAGCTAATTCTGGCTCTTGAATTAAGCTATAACTTAGCTTTTTATTCTTACCAACATTATCTTCTTTCAATCTTGTAATCGAATATTGAGGTGCATGAAGATGGGGGTTGGCAATAATTAAAACATGAACGCCATGACGCTTTTCAATATTCAAAATGAATTCACGCTTTTCATTCATCAAAAAAGTAGCCATTTCCACCGGTAGCTGTACTTGGATTTCAGCCGTTTTGTCTTTTAAAGCTTCTTCTTCAATAAGACGTGTAATCGATAAACCCTGAGATTGTATATTTCTAACGGTTCCACGACCCTCGCAACGGGGACAAACTTCTTGTGCATTCTCGCCTAAAGAAAGTCTTAAACGTTGGCGTGACATTTCAAGTAAACCAAAACGTGAAATACGGCCAACTTGAATTCTTGCTCTATCTGCTTTTAGGGCTTCTTTTAAGCGATTTTCAACATCTCTTTGGTTTTTGCCAGAATTCATATCAATGAAATCAATAACAACTAAACCTCCGAGGTCACGTAAGCGTAATTGACGAGCAATTTCATCTGCTGCTTCTAAGTTCGTATTAAGCGCTGTTGTTTCAATATCTGAACCAGAGGTTGATTTTGCAGAGTTAATATCAATAGATACCAAGGCTTCAGTTCTATCAATAACTAAGGCTCCACCTGAAGGAAGTAATACTTCGCGTTGGTAAGCCGTTTCAATCTGGCTTTCAATTTGATAATAATTGAAAAGGGGAATATTGCTTTTATAAAGCTTAAGATTAGGTAAAAACTCAGGCTTTACATTAGAAATATAACGCATTGCTTTAACGTAAGACTCATGATCATCGATAATGATTTCAGAGATTGATTTACGTAAATTATCACGAATAGAACGAATAATGACATCGCCTTCTTGATGAATAAGGCAGGGGGCTAATTCTGATTTATAAGCTTCTTTAATCGATTCCCACTGTTTGCAAAGCATATCCAAGTCATTCTGTAATTCTTCAATGCTTTTACCAACACCTGCAGTACGGATAATGATACCCATATCTTCAGCGAGATTTAGACCATTTAAGGTTTCTTTTAATTCATCGCGCTCATCACCTTCGATTCGGCGAGAAATACCGCCAGAATTAGGGTTGTTTGGCATAAGAACCAAATAACAACCGGCCAAAGTAATGAAGGTTGTAAGGGCCGCCCCTTTGTTGCCACGCTCTTCTTTATCAACCTGAACTAATAATTCCTGGCCTTCGCGAATAAGGCTTGTTAAAGGAGGGCGGTTTTCACCAAACTCATCAGGGTGAGTGCTTAAATATTCAGGTGCAATTTCTTTCATTGAAAGGAAACCTTGACGCTTTGCTCCCCATTCAACGAAGACAGCATCTAAGCTGGGTTCACAACGTGTAACCTTGCCCTTATAGATATTACCCTTCTTTTTTACTTCTGAGGGTGATTCAACATCAAGGTCATAGAGATGATTGTCCTTGACTAGTGCTACGCGAACTTCTTCAGTTTGCGTAGCATTGATTAACATTTTTTCTTTAGTCATTGTTTATTACCTTTTTTAAAGGCACAAACCTAAGTAACTAATAATTTAAGGCTTATAGGGTCGCCCCCTAAGTTGATGCTGCGTTACAAGTTCACTTGGCTTGAGGTTATACACTAACCCTGCCTTATTCACTTGAGCTTTATCTAAAACTCAGTGGATTTCACTATATTATTTTTTGTATTCGCTACTTATAAACTGCTTTGCGATTAGCAGCTTTAAGTAAGCAGCTAAATAAAATTACCAATTTTTATTTAACCACAAAAAATAGTTTCTTTAAGCAATGCCCGGTATTACTAAAACAGACTTCACGCATGTTACCGACAAATATTGTGGCGCACACTGGTTGATACATTGTGACTTGTTTTGTTTTGAGTGAGGAGAATGCTATTTCAAGCATGTGAAAGAGCCTCCTGCCGATTCTCTGCAAAATAAGAGACTGATGTAAAGCATGTCTGACATGCGTGGGTATCTGATAATATTGTCTTCAATTTGGCTCTATTACCGGGTAGCTTCCTTTATATTATTTACTCAAGGAAAGCGCTTATTTGGTTGTATTAATATTAATAAAAAACAGTAAATTTTAAATCTTTCATGCTATTTACTAAATTAAGAGTTCAACCCCTAACATTATATTCATTTTATACGTTATAATTCGGTTGGGCGGAAAATTTTCCACACAGTTGCCAATAGTATCAAAAAAAAACAGCTTCAGTAAATAGGTTTATCAATAATGAGTGATGTACGTTACACAGAAATCAGCGAAGAAGAAGCTTCTGTTCGCCTGGATAATTATCTTTTACGTATTCTCAAAGGCGTTCCTAAAAGTCATATTTATCGAATTATTCGTTCTGGCGAGGTAAGAGTTAATAAGAAAAGAGCACAAGTCTCTTTAAAATTAGCTGCTGGTGATATTATCCGTATACCTCCCGTTAGAGTGTCTACAGAAAAAGAAGTCTATGTTGGTCAGGGGCTTGCGCAAAAATTAGAGGCTTCTATCATTTATGAAGATGAAAGTTTAATTGTTTTAAATAAACCCTCTGGTATCGCAGTTCATGGGGGCAGTGGTTTGAGTCTAGGTGTTATCGAAGCCCTTCGTAAAACAAGACAAGATTTATCTTATTTAGAGTTAGTCCATCGTTTAGATAAAGACACTTCAGGTTGCTTGCTGATTGCTAAAAAAAGAAGTGCTTTACGCGCCATTCAAGCCTTGTTAACTGAAAGAGATGTTAAAAAAGTTTATTGGGCCTTAGTGCATGAGCCTTGGCAGGGGGCGAAAAAAGTGGAAGTGGATCAACCCTTGCAAAAAAACATTTTAAAATCAGGTGAGCGATTAGTAGTTATTAATGTGGAAGGAAAACCCTCCCAAACTGCTTTTCGCTTAGTTGAAAATTACAAGGAAGCTTGCCTTATCGAAGCCTCACCTAAAACAGGGCGAACTCACCAGATTCGAGTCCATAGCGCTTATTTGAAACATCCCATTGTAGGAGATGAAAAATACGGTAGTTCCATGGCTTTAGACGGGCTTGAAAAAATAAATATGCGACTTTATTTGCATGCAAGAACAATTCAATTTAACCTGAACGGCAAAAAATATTTTTTTGAAGCCGATTTAGATGCACGGTTTGAAGAGACCTTAATCAAATTGCGTGCAAGGAGCTCGTATACTCATGCTTAAACCTTATCGTTTAGTTGTGTTCGATTGGGAAGGAACCCTAGGTGATACACTGGGGCAAATTATTAATTCAGTGGCCTGCCAGGCAAAACGCTTGAATTTCGGCGAGTTAGATGAAAATAAAGCAAGGCAATCTATTGAGCTTGGCTTGGTCATGGCTGTCAAAAAGGCTTTTCCTCACCTTAATGATGAACAGCATGAGGAGTTATTACAGGCAGTTAATCTCGCTTTAATTTCTCGTACAGCGGATGTTTATCTTATTCCGGGTGCAAGAGATATCGTTAAAGCGCTTGATGATGCCGGTATTTTTCTAGCCATAGCCTCAAATAAGGGGCAACAATCTTTACAGCGCGTTTTACATGCCTGCGAATTAGATAAATATTTCAAAGTGACTCGCTCAGCAGGACAGGTTGCCCCAAAACCCTGTCCAGATATGCTTATTGAAATTCTAGATGAATTTAATGTAAAACCTGAGGAAGTCCTGATGGTAGGTGATTCCTTAAATGATATTGAAATGGCAAAGCAAGTTGGTGTTGATGCGATTGGTGTTGATTTTTACCATCAACAGCAGCAAAACCAATTCAAAAACGCAGGTGCAATCGCTGTTTTTGATGATTACAAAAAACTTGCCGATTTTTTAGAATTGCCCATGCAGAAAGGAAGCTTTAAATGAGTCAAATAACCAGTTTACCTAATCTTTTAACCTTAATGAGAATTATCCTAATTCCTATTTTCATTATTGTTTTTTATCTACCAGGAAAATGGTTTCATGCTGTTGCTGCAACTATTTTTGCCCTGGCTAGTTTTACTGATTGGTTAGACGGTTATTTAGCACGTAAGTTAAAACAAATGTCACCTTTTGGTGCCTTTTTAGATCCAGTTGCAGATAAGCTTTTAGTTGCAACAAGCCTGCTTTTATTAGTGGGTGCAAAAAATATCGATTACATTACTATTCCTGCCATTGTTATCGTTGGGCGGGAAATCGTTATTTCAGCGCTAAGAGAATGGATGGCTGAAGTCGGAAGCCGTGCAAGCGTTACAGTAAGCTACATTGGTAAAATAAAAACAACCCTACAGATGGTCGCTCTATTTCTATTAATTGCCTTCAACCCAAATCAATCTTGGTGGGGTGTTTTAGGTTTCTGTTTGCTCTATGTTGCTGCAATTTTAACGATTTGGTCGATGATTGCTTACCTAGGAATAGCTTGGCCGGAACTAATTAAAAAGAAAGAAGATTTTGAATCTGTAGAGATAAAAAATTAATTTAAAAAATCTAAATAATTTTAGTTGACAGCATAATAAAATTCGGTAGAATGCAGCCCATAGAGACGCGGGAATAGCTCAGTTGGTAGAGCACAACCTTGCCAAGGTTGGGGTCGCGAGTTCGAATCTCGTTTCCCGCTCCAAATTAAAGCGACAAAAACGTCGCTTTTTTTTTAAAAGATTCATGGCTGTGTGGCAGAGTGGTTATGCAGCGGCCTGCAAAGCCGTGGACGCCGGTTCGATTCCGGCCTCAGCCTCCAAAGTAGTATGCCCAGGTGGCGAAACAGGTAGACGCAAGGGACTTAAAATCCCTCGGTGGTAACACCATGCCGGTTCGATTCCGGCCCTGGGCACCATTAATTTAAACGCCACCTTTATCATTATCATCAATTAAAATCTATTGTCATCCTGAGCTTCGCGAAGGATCTCCTAAATTCAGCGCTATTCTGTCATTTTAATTTTCTACTAATTGTTTATCTTTGAAGAAAACCTCGATTAGGTCTTTGAAAGAGGCTATGAGCTCTGAGCTTTTAAGTTACGCTATTTTTTCCTTCTATTTATTTTCATTTGCTTTCTTTAATTGGAGGCGTTGGCATAAGAAAATAAAAAAAACATATTTAAGAAGATCCTTTTTGTTGTTTAAATTGTTTGCATTTTGCACAATTAATGTTATTGTGGTTGCTGCTTAAAGTTGCTGAGGTGTAACTGATGGATTTTATTCTTGATGAAGATGTTGATTATACAAATGCAATAGAACCTTTTCAAAATATGGTATGGGATTTTGTATCGATTATCCATCCATATATGAGTTCTCGTGCTTTCCTTCTTAACTTATTACAGCCTTTTTCTGGTATTTACAATATATTTAAAGGGGTTTTACTCTCACTACTGATAATCCCTTCAATAATGTTGTTGATTGGTGCAATAATTTCACTCCCATTTAATAACATATCAAGTTCTGGCATATTTTATATGTCGTATGTTGCTGCCATAGGAGTGTTTAAAGGATTAGCAGATATTATAAGAGGCGTTACTCAAATTATATTTACGCCATTCACATGGCTTATTAAAATTCCTTTAAGAGCAATTATAACTTTATTTAAAGACTCTGAGCCCGATTATCCTTCATTGAATTCATGCACCTTATTTGATTCTGGGCCTGCAACTAGTTCACAAGGTGACCAATCAACTGAATCGGATGTAAGTGAATACCACAAAAAAATTCGGGATAATATTTATGCTAAAAAGCAGGCTAGAGGGGTAATTCCAACGGAAAATCAAAGTGGTTGCTTTTTATTTTTTAAGCCTGAATCTAAGTCTAACTTTGCGACAAGTTCAATGAGTAATTCAAAAAGTACTTTGAGTTATTAACTGATTTTTTATTTGAAATTATTTCAGCCATTCCCATATAGGCGCTGATTGATCCATTTTTTTTAATAACAAATATTACAAAATTGGAAGGTTAATTCCTCTCTTTCTGGGAGCGGGAGTAATCATTTGAGCTAAAAGCGAAGAAACGTTTGGCTGCACTACGGGAATATTCGCGTCTTTTTTCATAAGAAGCCGTTTTGCTCACAAGTTCCAATAAATGAGAATAACCCATCAAAATATCCATTTATATTCAAGAATCCAATATTTTTCTTAAGCTCCCCAGTTTTATCGCATTCACGTTTCAAATACTTCTTCTAGCGTACCAAGACCAACTGAATTTGTTTAAAAGACTAAGAGGGTATATTATAAATCTAATTGATGTAATACGTAAAAAATACTCAGGGTAAGATATTTGTCTTGCTAGCGTGGTTTATTTTTGCATTCTTAACATTAAAAAAGTCGATTCAGTAAGCTCTTTGGCTCTGTGTATATCTTTGATAGCCTGATTCTAGTAAATAAGATACAGTTCTGGCTTTAGACGGGCGATTCCTTTTTGTAAATTTGGGCATGTGAACTATCTCTGATTTTCTTCAATGGCCGTTTGAATAAAATTAAGCAATTTTTTGAATCGGCCAACTCGAATCATATCTCTTGGAGCCATATCGCCTAAGCTTCAGCGAGTACCCTCAAACCGGTGGGTTACTTTTTTTAAGTCCTAAGAATGAAATTTAATAAACCGTTTTTTTCTTTAAAGACTTAGCTCACTATGAGAACCTAATCTCACCAACTGCAATGTTTCTGTATCCGGCTTGCGATAAATTAAAACTAAATCAGGTTTGATATGACAATCGCGATGATCCTGCCAATTATTAGATAGCGCATGATCCCTGTGTTTCGCTGTAAGTGGTTCATCTCCTGCTAATTTATCAATAATCCCGAGAAAGAGATACTGAAGACAGCTTTATGTTTACCTTTTATCTCACGCTTATAATCACGTTTAAATTGGGTCGTATACTCAATCGTCCTCATTATTTAAATCATCCATGAGCGATTGAACGGTTTTAAACGATTTTAACTGGCCGCGTCGGGCTTCTTTCATTGCATTAATCGTTTTTTGGTTTGGAATAAGAGGTTCAAAAGGTAGGGCATGCTCTTTGGCTATGCGTGTTAATAGCATGCGAAAAGCATCAGATACGGTTAACCCCATTGATGCAAGCACAGCTGAAGCTTCTTCTTTAATATGCTCATCAATTCTTGCTCTTACCACCGCATTAGTAGTCATTATATTTCTCCTGTCTATGAGCTACGTTGTAGCACAAAATTCATATTCGTGCGTATCTATTCGCAATGGATAGCTTTTTATTCACTCATAATGATTTTTTAAAAGGGGCTACTTTTTCAGTAATAAATTATAAGGTTGTATAATGTGACATGGGTTGGACAACTTATAGTTTGAATTTTAATAAGTTATGTTGAAGTTCGATTTGGGCTCTGGGTGGCATTTATTTTAAATGCCACCATTACTATCACTATTCAAATGTACTGTCATCCTGAGCTTTGCGAAGGATCTTCTCGAATACAAGGGAGGACAGAGGCTATTCTAGCATAGCTAAGGAGCTCCTACGGTTATGTTATTTTAATTTTTTCTAACTATTGTTTATCTTTAAACCCCTTGATTATGCCTTTGGCTCCATCAAGGCTAATTTATAAATTGTAAGCTTTTAGTAACCTCTTTTCTCACTTACAATAGACTAGTTATAAAGTTGGAGTTAACAATGGAAACAAGAATAAAGGCAATTTTTTTAACCTTAGTTATTCAAATAGGATTTGTTGGGTTGTTTTTTTTAGGAGGATTGTTAGATCCCTTGTTGATGTTATATGCTGCTGGAATATATTTTTTTGTAGTTGGTTCCTATTTAATATATTGCTATCTATTAGTAATGTATAAAGAAAAGCCGCATGTTTGCAATTTTTAACAATCACAGCTCTGGTGATCAATTGTAAATCCGAACTAGATTGCTTCACGAAATCCGCAATAACGGTTTAATGTAGCCTGGGTGCAGTGAAACGTAACCAAGGTACAGTTGGTTTAAACCTTGATTACGCTTTTGGCTGTATCAAATCCTATTGAAAAGTAAGTCTTTTAATGAGGCAAAGAATACTGATATATTTTTAGATTAGCCAACATTAGGGCTTTTATTTTCATCTTTTTCAGTGTCAATACTACTAATGGTGGAAGGATCTCTAGCCTTTCGAGCTCTTGGAAATAAGAGATCATCCTCTTCTTCATCTTTAATATTTCGGGTAAAGAAACGTTGTTCTTCGTGAGATAAATTTTTATTGATTTTGACCAAAAAATCATCGAAATAGTTTAGGGTAAGATAATTAAAAAATGAGATGGTTAAATTAAAAAAATTTCTTTCTTCAAACTTAAAAGAAAATAATTTTTTTACAATCAAGGTTATCTCTGAGTTTGTTAATTGAAAATCAGGATGTTGACTAATTTCTTCTATTAAAAGGCTTAAATCAGGTTCAGTTTCCTTATAAGCTTTGTGTTCGGTTAAAGTAGATATTACAAATTGATACTGTTCCTGGTAAAGTTCAACATTTCTATCTAATTCTTCTAAAGATTCTTTTACAAAGTCAATTTCAGGAGAAATATCATATAAGTCTTGATTTTCTTTTAAAATCTTTTCGATTTCATCCGCAATTAATTCTACACAAAATGCAATGTCTAATTCCTCTTCCTCCGCCTCAACCTCATCATTTTCTGAGCTTATATCATCTATCTCTTCGAGTGGTTGTGTGGTTTCTATTTCTTCATCTAATAGGGAAGTTAATTTGGTCTCTTTCTCATCATCATGTTCGAGTGTTATTTGTTTACCCTTATATTCTATTAGTGCTTTTTCATGAAATAAACTTATGAGCATGCTTTCTAAAGTAATTTTTTCGTTATCTTCATTCTCGTTTGCATAAAGATTTGGGCGAGAGGTAGCATTAACTTTTTTTCTCTGTTCTTCAGTTAAGCTGTCAAAAAAAACTTTAAAATCAATGATAGCAATATTTGCAGCATTTCCAGCATTATGCTCTTCTCCTTTATCTCTTCTTCCTCCTTCACGTAAACCAGCAATTAGACGTGTTAAAGCTGCTCCAACTGTTTCTCCATATAGGCGATAGTTAACTCTATCTATTAGAGCTTTATAGTAATCAGCAACTGAACTATCACGGCTCAATAACCTTTGTTTTTCCTCAAAGCTAAGCCATTTTATTTTACCATTAAATAAAGAATTAAGTTTTAATTGGCCATCAATATGAGCAAAGGATAGAACATCTCCAATATGAATAAGGGCTAGATTATCAGATGTTAAAATTAGTTGTTTTAAATCGAGATCTTTTTCATTATAAGCTGAGGTAAGATAAGAAACCTCTTCGTTAATTAAGCTGGGCATTAATATA
The DNA here is from genome assembly GCA_020161725.1 of Pseudomonadota bacterium. Taxonomy (GTDB): domain Bacteria; phylum Pseudomonadota; class Gammaproteobacteria; order Legionellales; family Legionellaceae; genus Tatlockia. The sequence continues at coordinate 1,877 of JAIUOG010000062.1, read as the reverse complement.
GATAAATATTCTGTTTCATTTAAGCATTGAGCTAAAAGAGTAGAAATTTCATTGGCAGGATTTATAAAATCATGAAGGTATTGAGCATTAGTATTTTTCATTCTTTCCCAGCGCTTAATAAAAAATACTGCTAAATCATAGTAGATATTATCTATATCACTGAGTAAAATTTGTTCTAACTTAAAGAGGGTATACCGTGTTTCCAAAAGGCTAATGTTAGAATGATTATCATCTTCTTTTAGCTCATTTTGTAAAAGTTGAATTTTTTCAACTAGTGCTAAACGATTTACTTCAGTTAATGAGAAAATACTAACTAAATGAGCAATTATACTTTCATCCAACATAAACAACCTATTGAGAGTAAATAAAGAAACTAATTATACTTCTTTTATTTTAAGGATATAAAGATAACAATTTTATCAAATCTAGAGTGTACTTGGTAATTAATTTTTAATTGTGATTTTTATTTTAGCATTTTACTGATTTAAAATAGTTTAATCTAAGAGCTCTATTAATTAAAAGCTCACTTTATTCGAGAAAAACATGATTTATAAAAAACATAGGATTTTGTTTTTATTATATTTTTTCCCATATACACTTCATGCTTCTTTTATCGAATCTACCATGGGAACAGCTGTGGTAAATGATGCGACAGCCTCTTATCATAACCCCGCTGCATTAATCTTAGTTGAAAAATCACAATTAGTGATTCTTGGTTCTAAAGCATCATCGCATAGTCAATTTATCGGTCAATCAATAGAAATAAGTGGATTTAGCCAATCAGGGATATCAAAAGAACATACGAATTATACTCTACCTTCTGGTTATGCTGCTTTTCCTATCACCAAAAAATTGAGGTTAGGGTTGGCTATATTAGGCGATAATTTTTATTCGGATATTGATGAGCCTTCAATTTTAAGATACGACCAATCCGCTAATCAAATAAAAAATATCGACTATATTGCTAGTTTAGGATTCAAGCTCAATGATTATTTGTCCCTTGGGGGAGGGCTCACCTATTCTGCTGCGCGTTTTATATCACATCGAATTATAGGATTCCCAAATCTCGATGTTCCAGATAGTCAAAGCCATAATAGAACTAAGGGTGATAATTATGGTTGGAATGTAGGCTTTTTAATTAAACCGATGAAAGCAATGCTTATCGGATTTAACTATCGTAGCAGAGTTTCTTATCAATTCAGAGGGCAAAGTGAATTTGATGGTCCACCAGCCATTGTATCCAATTCATTTAATTTTAATTTTTGGACTCCAGCACGGAGTGTTATGACTCTGGGTTATTTCCTTAGACCAACTCTAAGTCTCATCAACACAATTCAACGAGTACAATGGAGTACATTTAAAAATGTGAGTATGCATGGTCTTGCTACTCGAATAGGTCGAAATTCAATAGTGGTTCCAACTGTAATTATTCCCTATCATTTTCGAGATACATGGGTGGTTACTTTGGGCGGGATAAAAAAAATTACAAGCAAATGGGTTTTACGGATAGCAGGAACTTACAGTCAATCGCCTGGTAATGGGTTTTATCGTTTAACGAGTGGTGATGATTATGTCTTAGGCGCTTCTACAGGTTACCAAATATATAAAAACATTATTCTTGATGTGGGTTATGCACATGCTTTTACAAAAAATCAATCTATCGATATCTTGACGCAAAGTAAACGAGTTCTTGGTATTAATAAAGGGCATAGGGATTCTATATCATTAAAGCTGACTTTTAATATTTAGCCATTGCTACTCTATTAAGTTTTGCACTCTCAAATTTTAGGATCTATTTTTTTGTTGGCGTTCTTGAAGACATTGCAGCAATTTTTCATCATTTTCATTTTGGCGGGCACATTTTTCAAGATATTTTT
>JAIUOG010000061.1 GCA_020161725.1 Pseudomonadota bacterium | reverse complement strand
AAATTCAATTAAATGAGTCGCATCTCCACGATTTAAAACAACATCATTAAGAGCATTACCCTCAAAATAAATATTTTTTTCATCATGAATACGAGTATGTAAAAGAAAGCGGCTTTCTTCTATGTAATCACCTGCCAATACCTCTTTAAGCTCAGCTTCCATATTTTGGGGTGAAATATCCGTTAAAAAACCCAAGCGACCTCGGTTAATTCCAATAACAGGCACATTAACCTTCACCGCCATGCGGGCGGCTGAAAGCAAACTACCATCACCGCCAACGACAACAATAAGGTCTCTTTTTTTCCCCATTTGCTCGCGTGGCAATACAGGCAAATTAATCGCAAAACTTGCAGCTGTATCTTCATCTAAATAAGTTTCAACTAAAGGATTTAAAAACTCAACCAAGCGATGCAAGGTTTCAGTCACGCCAGCATTAGCTCTATACTGACGCGCATATAAGATAACTCGTTTGAATTTTCTTTTCATATAGTCTTTAGGCTAGTCTTCACTTGCAGCACGAGATGCGCGCTTACGCTCATGCTCCTTGAGTGCTTTTTTGCGAAGACGAATGGTTTGTGGCGTAACTTCCACTAATTCATCATCGTCAATAAATTCAAGCGCCTGTTCTAATGATAGTCTAATCGGTGGTGTTAGGATAATATTTTCATCAGTACCTGAAGCACGAATATTAGTCAGCTGTTTCTCTTTTGTGACATTAACCACTAAATCATTATCTCTTGCATGGATACCAACTATCATCCCCTCATAAGATGCAGTTTGAGGCTCAATAAATAAACGGCCTCTTTCTTGCAGATTAAAAAGAGCAAATCCTCTAGCAGTACCTGTACAGTTAGCAATTAAAACACCATTGTTTCGCTTACCAATTCGCCCCTTAACAGCTGGGCCGTAATGATCAAATACATGATAATTTAAGCCTGTGCCTGAAGTCGCAGATAAGAACTCCGTATGAAAACCAATTAGGCCGCGTGTAGGAATAACGTAATCTAAACGGACACGCCCCTTACCATCAGGCAGCATATTAGTCATTTCCCCTTTACGCTCGCCTAATTTTTCCATGATTGAGCCCTGATGGGTTTCTTCCACATCAATAGTTAGACGCTCATAAGGTTCCTGTAATTCACCTTCTACTTCACGCATAATTACTTCAGGCTTAGAAATAGCAAGCTCATAACCTTCACGGCGCATTGTTTCGATAAGAATAGATAAATGCAATTCACCACGACCAGACACTTTAAATTTATCAGGGTCTTCCGTATCCTCTACTTTTAAAGCAACATTATGTAAAAGTTCAGTTGCTAAACGCTCACGAATTTTACGGCTAGTTACGAATTTACCTTCTTGGCCAGCAAAAGGTGAGTCGTTAACTTGGAAAGTCATGCTAATAGTTGGCTCATCCACAGTTAAAGGCGGAAGTGCTTCAACATTGTTAGGATCACAAACTGTATCGGAAATATTTAGCTTTTCTATTCCCGTAATCGCAATAATATCACCAGCACTTGCCTGCTCAACTTCTACACGTTCAAGACCTTTAAAACCTAATAATTGTAAAAGGCGCCCAGCACGAACCTCACCATCTTTATCAATAATTTTTACTGGTGATTTAGCCTTAATTTGGCCGCGTGTAATACGACCAATACCAATAGTACCTACATAAGATGAGTAATCCAGCGAAGAAATTTGCATTTGGAAAGAGCCTGTTTCATCCACATCAGGAGGAGATACTTTATCAACAATCGTTTGTAATAAAGCATTCATGTCTGACGCTGAATCTTCTAGCTCTAATTGGGCATAACCATTCAAAGCAGAGGCATAAACTACTGGGAAATCGAGTTGCTCATCAGTGGCGCCCAGGTTATCAAATAAATCAAAAACTTGATCCATAACCCAATGGGGTCTTGCACCTGGTCTATCAATTTTGTTAATAACAACGATTGGCTTTAAACCTCTTGCAAAAGCCTTTTGTGTTACAAAGCGTGTTTGTGGCATTGGGCCATCAACTGCATCAACTAAGAGTAAAACTGAATCAACCATCGATAAAATTCGCTCTACCTCACCACCAAAATCGGCGTGCCCCGGGGTATCAACGATATTAATTTGGTAACCCTGCCAATTTACACAGGTGTTTTTAGCTAAAATGGTAATACCTCTTTCTTTTTCTAAGGCATTTGAATCCATAACGCGCTCAACCTTTGGGCCTCGCTCGTTTAGAGTACCAGTTTGCTCTAATAATTTATCTACGAGCGTGGTTTTACCATGGTCGACGTGTGCAATGATGGCGATATTTCGAATTTTTTCAATCATAAAAGACCTAAATAGGATAGACAACTAAATGTATTTGTTCATGGATTCGACATTATACATTGATTATCGGCTAAATCATATCCATTCTCTGTGCTATCTGTCGTCTTACCGAAATAATATAAGCCTTGCCTTTCCTTTAAATCCTCATAACTTAGGCTGCCACCAAAAAAGCCACAAGCCCTTTTATACTCATCTTTAATTGTTTCTTCAGGCGGCTGAAAGAGCGCCCTATCATCTGTACCTAGAACAATAGGACCATCTTCATCATAAATACTCTGCACAGGGTGGGGTTTGCTTTTTTCATGCCAGCTAAATTTTTCATGGCAGCTCGGGCAGACTTCAATAGGTATATTTAGCTTTTTAATGCGCTCTTTTTGTGTATTGGTTAAATAAATACAATGACCTAGACGTATTTTGCCGAAAAAGGGATTTTCTTTTTGTTCAGGTTGAACGGCTGCCCATTGCTCTAAGGTAGTTAAAATAGCATCATTATCCCTTTCTTCCACTTCTAATTCTTCCGGTTTAACTTCGCCCATATGAATGGCAAGACCAATTTGCTCATCTAAGCATAGACGTATAACCTCAATGAGAGCATTACCTGTTAACTTTCTATCTTTAAGAGGGTTGCCTGAAATATCTATACCAACTAATACTTTATTGGGGCTGGTTTTTATATGCTCAATAAATTTTTTCGCATCTGCCAATGTGTGATTGACTCTATCCAGGCTTAAAATACCATAGGCTATTTTCCTCTTCTTTTTTTCTTTCTCTTTTTGCTTGGCATTTGCCTTTAATAACCCCAGCTCAAAAGCATTTATATAAGCTTCTCTAGAATGATTTCCTAAAGCTTTAGGCGTAGTTCTAATTTCTTGATATTTAGGTGCACTTTGCGATTCAACAACATCGATAACGGCTAATTCGATATCAAGTGGCGATTGAATTATTTTATGAATCAAATCAAATTGTCGCCAAACCATATCAATTAATTCTTTAGAATCATTTTCTGATTTTGGCTCTGCAATTTGTGCACAAAATTGCAAGTATTTCTTATTCAACGCAATAAATTGTTTATATAAATGCCCACATCCATTTCTTTTAGCTGTTTCTTTTAAATATTGGTGACTTAAACTACCGTTAAGATGTAGATGTAAATCGCTTTTTGTCATAGAACGCCCCTTTCCTTACAAAACAAATAAATCATTTTTTGCACACAATGCCTTGAAAGTTGATTGATAATTTAGTAAAAAACGCCTTGCAACCACCAAATTTAAGGAATTTTATGAAAACCTTATGCTTTTTATTAAGCTTTTTATTGATAACTCAAGTTTCAGCCCATTCTCATCATCATGGGCATCATGACACACCCAGAGTCAATGTACACCCTCATTCAGAAGCTCGTGTCATTCCGCAACAATGTATAAATGGTCCTTTCGGCGGTCAGGTTTGTGGTTATAACTGTATTCGCTCAATCCACCGTGCCGCTTGTGCTAGTACACCAGATCAAAGTTGCGTTGCCGATAATTTTGGGCATATAGCCTGCGGTTATGGTTGTGTTAAATCTCCCTTTAAAGTCGCTTGTGCAACTAGACCTTGGCAAAGTTGTGTGATGAATCAATTTAATGAAATTCGTTGTGGTCGAAATTGTTATGTTGATAATTTTGGACATATTAATTGTGGATAGATTGTAGAGAGTAGTTTTGAGTTGCAAACTATTAAAAACCCTGGATAAGCTTTGCATATAATACCAATGGTTTATAGTCGTTCTGAACCCTGCAAATAAATCGGGACTAGAAAGAGATACCCTCACTCCTAGTCTTTGAGAGGGGAATCGAAGTAATTCAGTCCCCTTTCCCTATGTTCCGCGACTTGTTCACGGAATCCAAGATTCTGCTCAGATGCCAAATACAAAGCTAGGTTTAAGTTACCTAGGAAGACATACTTAGGTGCAAATCAACTGCCTAAGTCTTAGTTTTTGTTAAAGTTAAAAAACTAAGATCAAAGGCATTTTTATCATCAGCCGCTCTGAATAGCTTCTCACTTACCTTCCAATTGGCCTCATTTATTTCAGGGAAAAAGACATCTGCATCAAAGTGGTGATGAATTCGAGTAAGATAAATTTTATCAGCAAGGTTGATTGTTTGCTTATATAAAGAAGCACCGCCAATTACCATGATTTCTTCTTTATGAAGAGCTAAAAGCAATGCCTCTTCAAAGGAATGCGCAATATCTACGCCATCAATTTCAATGGATTTAGAGGTAAGAACAATATTTTGGCGTTGAGGTAGGGGCTTGCCGATAGAATCATAGGTGTTTTTGCCCATAATAATGGTTTTGCCTAAGGTCAGATTTTTAAAATGTTTAAGATCCGCAGGTAAATGGCAGAGCAATTGGTTATTTTTACCTAAGCCGTTATGTTCATCTACTGCAACAACCAAACTAATTAGCATCTCTACTCCTTCCGTTTGCCATTTGGAAAGCAAGGTTTAGAGCTTCAAATAAGCTTCCCGTATCAGCTTGTCCAGTTCCTGCTAATTCCAAGGCGGTTCCATGATCGACTGAAGTACGAATAATAGGTAGCCCTAAACTGATATTCACAGCCCTACCAAAGCCTGCATATTTCAAAACAGGAAGACCTTGATCATGGTACATACAAATAAAGGCATCTGCTTCTTTAAGATTTTTTTCGCTAAACATTGTATCAGCAGGCAAAGGACCTATCACTTTGATATGTTTCTTTTTAAGCTTTTGTAATGCCGGGCTTATAATATCGATTTCTTCTCTACCTAAATAGCCGCCTTCACCCGCATGAGGATTAAGACCAGTTACAAAAAGGGTTGGTTCTGCAATCTTAAAATCACGGACTAAGCTTTGATGAACTTCCTCTATTATTTCAATGATTAAAGATTCACTAATGGCATTAGCAACTTCACTTAAGGGCAAATGAGTGGTAATTAAGGCAACTCGCATTTCACTGCAAGCAAGCATCATAACAACTTTATTAGCCTTTGTTTTTTCTTTTAAGAATTCTGTGTGGCCTGTAAAAGGATGCCCTGCTTTATTAATAATTTCTTTGTGTACAGGAGCTGTAACTAGGGCCGCAAATTCGCAGCCCAAACAAAGCTTAACTGCCATTTCCAACATCTTTATTACATATTCAGCATTGGCTACGTTTAACTGACCTGCGAATACTTTTTCTTTAAGTGGTATAGATAAAACCGTTAATTCATTGGGGTTATTAGATATGGGCTTATTAGGTTCATAATCTATAAAATTAATATCGAGCTTTAAGAGCTTGGCTCTTTCTGCTAATAAATCTTTATTGGCTAGAACGACTAGGGGGATAGATGAAGAAGATAGAGCCAAACATAAGTCTGGCCCTATGCCCGCAGGCTCGCCACTGGTGACGAGTAGGGGTTTCATGCTAATTGCTTATCCATGATTTTTACATAAGCATCGGCACGAAGATGTTGCTGCCAATTTTGTACTGCTTCTGTAAATTTACGTTGTTGCAAGAACTGTCTTACTTGTTGACGTTTTGCAGCCTTAGAATCTCTGATTGTTTTACGTTCTAAAACTTGAATAAGATGCCAACCAAAGGGCGATTTCACAGGCTTAGATACTTTATTGATAGGTAAACTATTCATTGATTTTTCAAACTCAGGGACTAACTCACCTGGATTAACCCAACCTAAATCGCCGCCTTTCACCGCAGAAGCCGCATCTAAAGAGTATTGCTTAGCCATAAGAGCAAAGTCTTTTCCTGATTGAAGCTGTTGATACATGTTGTTAACTTGCTTTTTGGCTTCATCTGGCGTCATGCTCGCTTCTTGTTTAAGTAAGATATGACGTACATGCGTCTGTGTAATCGCTTGTGGCATTCCATCACCGCCATTAATGCGAATAAGCTTAATTAATTGCAAACCATTACCTGCTCTTAATGGGCCTACGACTTCATTAATTTGCATATGCACGACCTTGCTTGCAAAAATCTCAGGCAACTCAGCCAGATGGCGTTCTCCTAAATCACCACCTTCGAGGGCAAATTCACCACTTGACTCAGCGATAGCTAAGGTGCTGAAATCCTCACCCTTTTTTAATTTAGCCAATAATTCCTGTGCTTTTTTCTGTGCTTTTTTGAGCTCTTCGGACGTTGGCTCTTCGGATAAAGGAATAACAATATTTTGTAATTGGAATGTTTGATTTGGCTTATTATTTTCAACTGGCGCAGTTTTTAGAAAATCCTCAACTTGTTCCGATGAAACTGCAGCAACATCTTTACCCACAGCCTTTTGCTGTACACGACTAATTAAAAGCTCTTTACGGATATTTTCTCTAAAAGCCTCCCAGCCCAAACCTTGTTTACCTACCTCTTCGCGCAGCCTATCTAAGCTTAGATTATTATTAGAGGCAATTTTATCAATAGCATCATTTAGCTCAGTACTATCAACACTAATATCGTTTTGCTTGGCTAATTGTAGCTGCAAATCAACATCAATAAGATGTTGTAAAACTTGCTTACGTAAAACTTTTTCTTCAGGCAAGGGCCTGCCTTGCGCCTGCAATTGCTGCTTTAAAAGATCAACTTGAGTATTTAATTCAGATGAAGTAATAACACCATCATTTACAACAGCAACAACCTTGTCTAAAGGCTGTGCAAGACTTGTATTAATAAAGCCGATTGACACAACGGTAAACAGCATGAATTGTTTTAACATGCGATTATCCTTTTTATAAATTTTTAACCCATCAATTTAGGCGATTTTTAACCAAAATACAAGCAGGATTACTTAAATTTTGTCAGGGATATGAGATAAAAAAAGTTACATTTATCAATTCTTACCTGGATGGATTCCCGCCTTCGGGAGAATAACAATTTATGTGAGCAAATAATTACAAACCAGAAATACACATTGATTAACGATGGAAGACATCCGTATAACCAGGTAAGAAAGTACGGAGCCTGCTTGAGGGATCACTGGTACCTGCTGAACCTAAACCTTTTAATAAGATCTGCAAATAAATATTATTGTTATAGCGTGGCGCTGCGTTGCTGTCTAGATTTTTAAAAGTACGCCCGCCGATAAGCCTTACCGCCCAGCAACAACTATCATATTGCACGCCTAAAAAGGACATCATTTCATAGCGTTTACTGATATTGTAATTATAAGCACCTAAGGTGCTCCATCTATCGCTAAAGGGCCAAGCATAAGAAAATGTCGCCTGATGCAAGGGATTATCTTGGAAAGTTCTATAGGGATTATAGGCAATTTGAGTAATATCGCCATTAACAAGGTAAGTATATCCAAGCCCTACAATTTTATTTACACCAGGTTGATAATGAAAATTAACATGACCATTATTGGTGTCTTTCGTCGCAGGGTCCCAAACATAGTCCCCAGCTAAAACCCAGGCGGGATTAAAATGATAAACTGCACGAGATGCAATCGGCGAGTAATTTGAAAAAGGCGATAAATAACCCAGGGTTAATGGATTGTCATAACAGTTACCATAATAGCTTTGACACAGTTGCACGCGTCTTTGCTGAAAATAACGAATCTGCCCTACCGATAAACTAATTTTTTCAGCCCCTGTATTATTCGATAGAAAACGTGAGGTTAGGGCATAGGATAATTGGTTTGAATCACCAATCCTATCAAAGCCTGAAAAACGATTGGTTCTAAAAAGCTGCTCACTATTAAAGATCATATAACCTGAATCATAGACAGGAATTACCGATTGATCACTATAAGGAACGTAAAGATAATAAAGGCGCGGCTCCAAGGTTTGGGTAAATAATTGGCGCCCCCCCAAAACTAAATCTCTTTCATAAAACAAACCCGTATCCAAACTATATCTTGGGATAAAACGATTATGTTGAGCCTTAACTAAAGCAGGTTGATTATGAATATTATAATGATTTTCAACCGCTTGTACTGAAGGCGTAAAGTACCCCCAAGGCTTTAGCTGAGGTGCTGATAAAATGGGGTTAAAATGATAACGCCCGCCACCAGGCACTAAAAGCGCGTTATTAGGCCATTGGAAATAATCATATTGCCCATGTAAAGAAAGAGTAGCATTGAAGGGCAATTCGTCATAGGCGCCATGTGCAAAAAGCTGAGGTAGGCGCTGATAAACATCATCAATTGGCGTTTGATTAATAGGATGTAAGGTTTGATAACTTTGAACCAGTCCCTTAAAAAGCCAATGCTCTGTTGTATAAGTTAAATCCCCTTGGCGTAATAATTGCCTTTCTGTGAGAATAGCTAGATTAGAGCTGAAATCTTGCAGAAAGTAATCATCTGAGACCTGTGTAACATTGATACCAAGATGTAAATCGGGTGCTAACATCGTGCTATCTTGTATCTGGAAAGACCATCTATCAGCCGCTCTATCTTTTAGCTGAGGATGGTATAATTCATTGGCTTTCAAAAAATGATTATAGCTTTTATCATGCGGTAAAAAACGGCCATTTAAAAAGCCAAAGGAATTAGGGGTCAAATAACGGAATTGGCCGCCCATCATAAGACCACGTTTTGTATATAAATGCGGTGTGATAGTCGCATCATAATTGGGTGCAATATTCCAATAATAGGGAAGAGCCAAATCAAAACCACCAACATTGGAACTACCAACTACTGGCAATAAAAAGCCTGATTTACGTTCTTTAGAGGTTGGAAAACTTAAATAAGGGCTATAAAAAACGGGCACACCTTGAATACGTAATTTGGCATGACGAGCAACACCTGTGGCTTCGGCATTATTCAATTCAATGCTATCGGCTTCAATTTGCCAGGCTTTGTCTGTTGGATGGCAAGTTGAATAAGTCGCTTTCTGTAGTAAATAATCTTTGTTAGTAAAACGCTCAATTAAACTTGCTTGGCCCCAGGCGGGAAGCACGGCACTGCGTTTATTCGTATTAAAACGATAAATGACATCTTCAACTCGGCCTGATTTATCATCCGGTTTAATAATTGCTTTCCGCGCTATCATCAAACGCCCTGGCTCTGAATATTTAACATCGCCTAAAAGCTCAATTTGTTTTACCTTATTCGTTTTAGCATCTCTGTAAACATAAGCCGTATCTGCATTAACGATTCGATTATTTTCTTGAACTTCGATATTACCTTTTAGCTCAGACTGGCCTTCTTGATAGAAGGAAACCTCATCAGCCATAAGCCTTACCTCCCCATCGGGCAGGGGGGTAATAGTATTAACGTTGTAACTTCCACCACAAAGCGAACTTGAGTTTTCTTGCCAGCCTAAACATTGTGCGATTTTATTACGCACCAGAGGTGTTAAATTAGTTGAAGAGGTTACAATACAAGCCTGAATGGGCTCAATTTCATTCACTGCAGCCTTTAAATTATTTTGATAAAACAAAAGAAAAAGGCAAAGCAAAACCGACACAATCAAAAATACGATGTGAGATGACAGTTTTTGCCTAATTAGTTTAATTTTAAAGTCAGAGCTAATGTTCAGCGCCACCAAAATACCTTATGATCTACGCGTACCAAAAATACGGCCTTGGAGTATAACATGCAAAATCGAGAAAACGCACTGAAGAACTGGCTCGATTCTCTTATCAAGGAGAACTATCAGCTAGAAAGCTTAAGCGGTGATGCTAGTTTTCGTCATTATTATCGCCTCTCTTATCAAAACCAACGCCGAATCGTTATGGATGCACCACCAGAAAAAGAAACCATAGAACCCTTTATCGATATTGCCGCACGCATAAGAAACCAAGGTCTTGCAGCGCCAATGATCTATGCAAAGGATAGCGAATTAGGTTTTGCCCTTCTTGATGATTTTGGTGACAAACTATTTTTTCAAGGCTTAAAAGAAGGCAAACAAGATACGCTTTATAAATCAGCGATTGATGCCTTAGTTTTAATGCAAGGTTGCAATACCTCAGGTCTTTCCACCTTTGATGACAATTTTATTGAACAAGAGCTGAATCTTTTCAGGCAATGGTTTTTAAAAGATTATTTAAATTTAAATTTAAGTGCAGAGGAAGAAGAGATAATACAAGATAGCTTTGATTGGCTAAAAATGACTCTTGCCAAACAGCCAAAGGTTTTTATCCATCGTGATTATCATTCTCGTAATCTGATGCTGCTTGCTAACGATAGTTTAGGCATTATCGATTTTCAAGACGCAATGATAGGCCCATTTACCTATGATTTAGTTTCTTTATTGAAAGATTGTTATATTCAATGGCCTCGCCAGCAAATATTAGAATGGTTAAGTTATTTTTATGAAAAATCAGTAGAAACAAAAACTTATTCAAAGGCAGAATTTGTTAAAGCCTTTGATTACTGCGGCTTACAACGCCATTTAAAAGTGTTAGGTATCTTTTGCCGTTTATATTTACGCGATAATAAACCCAATTATTTAAACGATTTACCGCTTACACTTAATTATGTATTAGCCAGTTTAGAAGGCGAAAAAGAATTAGCACCGCTTTATCAATTTATGCAAACCAGAGTACAACTACCATGAAAACAGCGATGATTTTAGCTGCAGGAAGAGGCGAGCGCCTTCGTCCTATCACTAATTATATTCCTAAAGCAATGTGCTTAGTACAAGGCAAGCCCTTAATAGAGCATCATGTCGAAAATCTTGCCAATGCTGGCTTTACTAAGCTTGTGATTAACCATGCTTATTTGGGTTCAAAAATTAGACAGCATCTCGGTTCAGGCGAAAAGTGGGGCTTAACGATTCATTATCTAGCTGAACCACCTGGAGGACTTGAAACAGGAGGTGGCCTTTATAACGCTTTACCCCTATTTGATGGCAAGCCCTTTCTAACTATCAATGCGGATATTTATACTGATTACCCACTCAATCAATTAATTTTAGAAGAAGAGGCCTTAGTAAAATTAGTGCTTGTTAACAATCCGGCTAATTACCAGGGAGATTTTACCCTAATCGATAATAGAATAAGCCTTTCTAAAAAAAGTCATACCTATGCAGGTATCGCTGTTTACCACCCTAAAGTCTTTGATAAGCAAAAAATAGGGCGCTATTCGGTGACGCCCTTATTGAAAGAATTGATTAATAGAAAGCTTGTCTTAGGTGAAATCCATGAAGGAAAATGGATAGATATTGGCTCTATTCGCTACTTAGAATTAGCTAATGAACCAAGTATCTAGATGACTTTATAAAAGCTAGCCGCTAGCCGCTAGCCCCTGGACTTGACGGACCGGCTTCAGCCTCAACAACAGGTGCACTACCGGGAAAATCGCGCCTATAAACGTTTACATCTTTAATACCTTGATTTTTTAGATAATTAGCAAATTTATCTTCCATAAGAGAGGCTACTTCAGCGGAATTTGCTTTCTCAGTTAAATTATCTATATCATTCTTGCTGTTAAAAATCACACCATCATGCGCAATATAGCCATGACTAGCAAAGAAGTCATTTAATAATTTATCTATTTGTTTGGCGGTTTTATCATCAACAAGCCCATTTTCGCTAACAAAACCTCGGATAAATTCTGAATTTTCATTGGTAGCAAAATTGACGATTAAATTTTCTTTCACTTCAGCAGGAATAGTATTAAGTGCCTTGATAGCGGCATTTTTTTGTAACCTTTGGAAAGAATCAGTAGAAACGGGTTTACCAGCCCAAGTCGATTCACTATCTCCATGGAGCAGATGAATATTATCACGATATTCCATGAGACTTTCTAAAATTGATTGCGATTGCATGACCATATCAGAACCTAATTTTTGCATCCTTTTAATGAACTTTTCAACTAAATAGTCTGCTGTTTCTGGCGTAGTAGATACTTCCATTGCTTTAACGATCGCGTCTTGTGGCGGCGCTATTGAAACTGCTGTGCTACCACGGCTCGTTGTTGGTAAGGCCATAATTACCTCGAAAGAATGTCATCTTTAAGACTAGTATAGCAAAAATGCCTTGCTCAAAAGAGAGGCATTTTTGTTAAAAGAAAGTAAAAATCAACTTAATCAAAAGGATTAGGCATTTTATCGATCACAGAATCAAAGCACTTATTTTTCATTGAATCGAAGGTAAACTCATCAACCTGAATCGCTTCCCAGCATGCCTTTTCTACTGCAATAATATCATCTCTATCTTGTTTAGAAATTTCGCCTTTCGCGAGTTTTTCATCTAATTTTTCTTTCAATGCACCGAATTTAAAACGCTTAAGCTCAGGAATTTTCTTATAAAGCTCATCATGTTTAATAATAAGCTGTAAAGCATATTCCATACGCCCTAGTGATTCGTTAGGAGCCGTATTTAAATAAATTTGCTTTAACATACGCTCTCTATAAAAATTATTTTTCATCATTAATTTGGCTAAATCATGATCTAATTTATCACTTGGGTAAGCCATTGTTTGCCCTAGAGGGAAAGCTAAAAAGCGCACCAAAGCACCTAAAGTTTTATTGGTAAAGTTATTACAAAAAGCAATCAAGGATTTTTGTGCTTGATAAAAGCAATAATCCAAGGCCCATTTAGCATGCAATTCTTCATCAGGGTTTTCCTGATTTTTTTGGAAAGCACGAAGACAAGCCATCCCCATATACAGAAAAGACATTCCATCAGCCAAACGAGCGGATAGGCGTTCTTTACGCTTCAATTCGCCACCTAAGACAATCAGTGATAAATCAGCTAAAAAGGCAAAGGCATGGCTTAAGCGAGCAAGACGTTTATATTCTTTTTTAAGTGCATTTTTAGGTGCATCAATGAAAATACCACCAGTCCATGCAGAACAAACCATTTTAGCAAAGTTGCGCATCGAATAATGAATATGCTGCCAAAGAAGTTTTCTAAACCCGTCTTTATCTCCTTTGTTAACAGCATAAAATTCTTCGCGAATAAAGGGATGGCAAGCCATCGAACCTTGACCAAAGATAAGTAAATTACGCGACATAATATTTGCACCCTCAACCGTAATGGAGACAGGTATGCTTTGGTAATAATCGAATAAATAGTTTCTTGGTCCTGCCACAACCGCTCTTCCGGCATGAACATCCATTGCACTATTGACCGTAACTCTCGCTAATTCTGTATTAAAATATTTGGTAATTGCTGAAGCAACTGAGGGCTTTTTATGTTCATTTACGGCAGCCACTGTTAGTAATCTTGTTGCATTTACAAGATAATTTAAACCGGCGATTTCAGCTAATTTTTCTTCGATTCCTTCAAAATGACCAATTTCAACATTAAATTGACGGCGGATTCTTGCAAAAGCACCTGTAGCAGCATAAGCCACGGAGGAAGAAGAAGCCCCCAATGCAGGCAGAGAAATAGAGCGACCGATAGATAAACATTCGACTAACATATGCCAGCCTTGACCTGCCATTTTTTGCCCACCGATAATGCAATCTATCGGCACAAAAATATTTTCACCACGAATCGTGCCATTCATAAAAGATTGATAAGCCGGTAAATGACGATTACCAATTTCTAGATTTTCAGTATCTCTGGGAATAAGTAGACAAGTAATCCCTTCAGAACCCTCGCCCTTTAAAAGGCCATCAGGATCTTTTAGATTAACAGCAAGACCAATTAAAGTGGCAATGGGCGCTAAGG
>JAIUOG010000060.1 GCA_020161725.1 Pseudomonadota bacterium | reverse complement strand
TTAGTACTGCACCTAAAATTGCAGCAGTAGGAATGGCAATTCGCCTTCTAACCACGGCTCTAGGACAAGTTGAGCTTGCAAGTCAGTGGCAATTACTATTGATAACAATGGCTCTATTATCAACTGGTCTTGGAAACTTATTAGCAGTTAGTCAAACTAATATAAAAAGATTATTGGCTTATTCTGCTATTTCTCATGCAGGCTATGTTCTTTTTGGTATTATTGCAGGTACATCTGAAGGTTATTCTGCTGCCTTATATTATATTTTAATCTATGCATTAATGTCAGCGGCAGCCTTTGGTCTTATTACGCTCTTATCTAGAAATAATATAGAAATTGAGGCCGTTGAAGATCTACGTGGTCTTAATAAACGTAATCCCTGGCTTGCATTCATGATGTTAATTGTCATGTTTTCAATGGCAGGTGTTCCTCCAACTGTTGGTTTCTTTACTAAATTATTAGTATTAAAAGCCTTAGTTGACGTACATCTAACTTGGGTAGCTATTTTGGGCTTAATCTTTGCTGTAATAGGTGCGTACTATTATTTAAGAATAGTGAAGGTAATGTATTTTGATGATGCAAAAGAAGAAAATCCTATCGTATTACCAACTGCAACTAATCTTATTTTTTCAGCTAATTGCCTAGCTTTATTGTATTGGGGAATTCTACCTTCAGGTTTGATTTCTGCCTGTATAGCTGCTTTTTCATCTTAATTAACAAAGAAAATAAAAAAGCAGCAAAAAGTACTTGCTTACCAGGGCAAGAGTCAGTATACTTGGCCTCAGTTGATGCGGGGTGGAGCAGCCTGGTAGCTCGTCGGGCTCATAACCCGAAGGTCGTAGGTTCAAATCCTGCCCCCGCTACCACTATTCAAAGACCCCATTTATGGGGTTTTTTGTTATCTTGAGATAGGAAAATAAAGATCGAAAGATCTTCCTTTTAATTTTCCTTTGGTTAAGACCTCAGCACTCTCTAGTATAGGTGCACAGGCAGTCGAGTAAAATATGGTGCAACAGGAAATTGAAGAATTACTAAAACCCTTAGTATCTGAGTTGGGATACGAGCTTTGGGGCTGCGAATATATAGCGCAAGGAAAGCATTCTCTCCTACGCATCTATATTGATAAAGCAGATGGTATCGGTATTGAAGATTGTGAACGTGTATCCAGACAAGTAAGCGCACTCCTAGACGTTGAAGATCCAATTCCTGGAAACTATAGTTTAGAAGTATCTTCCCCTGGTATTCCAAGGCCTTTATTCAATAAAGATCATTATAAAAAATATGTGGGACATGAGGCTCAGATAAAGTTAATCAAACCTCTCAATGGAAGTCGCCGTTATAGTGGCATGATTGAAGAGACTAATGATGAATTTTTGATCCTAAGAGTTGGTGAAGAAAGGTTGGAAGTACAATTTTCTCATATAGTGAAAGCAAATTTGATAGGCGAGTGAGGGTACGCAATGAGCAAAGAATTGTTATTAGTTGCTGAAGCATTATCTAATGAAAAAGGCGTTAGCAAAGAGGTTGTATTAGAGGCAATCCAAGTAGCCCTTGAATCGGCCACTCGTAAACTGCAGACTAAAGATATTGGTGTTAGAGTTAAATTAGACCCCAAAACAGGTGAATATGAGACTTTTCGTTATTGGGACATTATTGCTGATGATGAAGAGGTTGAGTTTCCTGACTATCAAATCACACTGAGCGAAGCTCAAAAAAGATCACCTAAAATTCAAGTTGGCGAACGAATTGAAGAACCGATGTCTTCTATCGATTTTGGCCGTATTGCTGCTCAAACTGCGCGTCAAGTTATCATGCAAAAAGTAAGAGAAGCGGAAAGACAGCAAATAATTGATCAATTTAGAAATAAGCTGGGTCAATTAATTTATGGAACAGTTAAAAAAGTAACCCGCGATAATATTATTATTGATTTAGGTGGTAAGGCAGAGGCTTTTATGCCGAGAACAGAAACCTTGCCGAATGAGATGTTCCGAACTAATGACAGGGTTAGAGCTTATCTCTATGAAATTACGCCCCAAGCCCGTGGGCCACAGCTTTATGTAAGCCGTGTTCGTAATGAGATGTTAATTGAGCTTTTCCGCATAGAAGTGCCAGAAATTGGTGAGAGTGTCATCGAAATTAAAGCGGCAGCAAGAGAGCCTGCGAATCGTGCCAAAATTGCTGTGAAGACAAACGATGGTCGTATTGATCCTGTTGGTGCTTGTGTTGGTATGCGAGGAGCGCGTGTTCAAGCTGTATCTAGTGAATTAGGCGGTGAGCGTGTTGACATTATACTTTGGGACGATAATCCTGCCCAATTAGTTATCAATGCAATGGCTCCAGCAGAAATTAGCTCTATTGTTGTTGATGAAGATAAACATACAATGGACTTAGCAGTACAGAAAGAACAACTGTCACAAGCAATTGGCCGTAATGGTCAAAATGTAAGACTTGCTAGCCAGTTAACTGGTTGGACGCTTAACGTAATGACGGTTGAAGAGTTCAACAATAAGAGCTTAGAAGAATCTGCAAAAATAGTTAATCTATTTATGCAAGGCCTTGAAATTGACGAAGAAGTTGCAACCTTACTTGTCAATAATGGTTTTTCATCTTTGGAAGAAGTTGCTTATGTCCCCGTAGAAGAACTACTTGCTATTGAAGAGTTTGATGAAGGGATTGTAGAGGAATTAAGAAATCGTGCAAACGATACTCTTCTTGCACAAGCCTTATCTGGAGAGCCAGCTAATGCTAGTGACAGCGAATCGCTCGTTACTATGGAAGGCATGACAAAAGAATTAGCAGAAACTTTAGCAAAACATGGTATCCATACAATGGAAGATTTAGCTGAACAATCTGTTGATGAATTATTAGATATTGAAGGGATGACAGAACAAAAAGCAGGTGCCTTAATCATGAAGGCGCGTGAGCCTTGGTTTCGTTAATCAGGAAATCTGTTCCTTTGGGATGTAGTTAAGACTAAAGAACGCTTTAGTCTTAATAAATGAATTAGACCTAATTTTTAAATATTAAGTAAGATAGGTTACTGAAAGGGGATTAAACTTATGGCGGATGTGACGGTTAAGCAATTGGCTCAAGTCGTTGGTATTCCAGTTGAACGTCTATTGACCCAGCTTAGAGAAGCCGGTTTGCCTTTTGATGACGCTGACCAAGTGGTAAATGAAGAGCAAAAACGAATCTTATTAGGTCATCTAAAAAGTGGTACTTCTAACCAAACTAATCTATCAGGCCGAATTACACTGCAGCGCAAAAGCCATACGCAAGTAAAAGTAGGTGCTCAGGATGTATATAGCAGTGGAAAAATGGTTAATATTGAAGTACGCCAAAAGCGTACTATTGTTGTTCCTAGAAAAGAAGAGGCTGAAGAATATTCGCCTGAAGAGGAAATATTTGACGACGTAGAAATTCAAACTGAGCCTGAAGTTGCTGTAGAAGAAACAGTTGCTGAAGAGCCCGTACAAGAATCAGCGGAAAAAATTGAAGACGCAATAGAAACGCTGCCAAAGGAAATTCCTTCCAGCGAAATTTCAAATGAAAAGAAAGAATCTATTTCCGGAGACTCTGCCAAGAGTGTTGAGACTGAAGAAAAGAAAGAAGTTCGTAAAGAAAATGAAAAAGCCAAGAAAAAGCATGGTGAGAAAACAGATTCTGAGTTTGACAATGATTTTAGAAGAGCTAAAAAGAAATCAAAATATCAACCTGCATCTGTAGATGATGATGAACAAGATTCGCACCA
The DNA here is from genome assembly GCA_020161725.1 of Pseudomonadota bacterium. Classification (GTDB taxonomy): domain Bacteria; phylum Pseudomonadota; class Gammaproteobacteria; order Legionellales; family Legionellaceae; genus Tatlockia. Next base: position 10,360 of record JAIUOG010000060.1, on the reverse strand, counting down.
TAAGCGCTTTAAAGGTAAGAAACGAAGACCTGAAAAATCGGATAAATATCGTGAAGCTGAAGAAACACTAAAGCATAGTTTTGCTATGCCTACTGCTCCCGTAATCCGTGAGGTTGCTATACCTGAAACTATCACTGTAGCTGAACTAGCAAAAAGAATGTCAGTGAAAGCAGCTGAAGTAATTAAGGTTATGATTGGTCTTGGCGCAATGGCAACAATTAATCAGGTAATTGATAAAGATACCGCTGTTATTGTTGTAGAGGAAATGGGTCATAAGCCTGTTCTTCTTAAAGAAAACGCCATTGAAGATAATTTAGGTGATGCTCTAAGAAAAGGTTCTAATCTTGAATCGAGAGCCCCTGTTGTAACAATTATGGGGCATGTTGACCATGGTAAAACATCTTTGCTTGATTATATTAGAAGAGCAAAAGTGGCTGCGGGCGAAGCGGGTGGAATTACTCAGCATATTGGCGCTTATCATGTAAGCACACCTAAGGGTGATATAACCTTCTTAGATACGCCCGGACATGCCGCGTTTACCGCAATGAGGGCTCGTGGTGCTCAGGCAACTGATATCGTTATCTTAATTGTGGCCGCTGATGATGGTGTTAAACCTCAGACAGTGGAGGCTGTACAGCATGCAAAAGCAGCACAGGTGCCAATTATTGTTGCTATTAATAAAATGGATAAGCCCGGTGTTGATCCAGAACGAGTGATTAATGAGCTCTCCCAGTATGAGGTAATATCAGAGGCCTGGGGTGGTGATACTATGTTTGTTAATATCTCGGCCAAAACTGGTCTTGGTATAGATGAATTACTCGATGCTATTCTTCTTCAATCTGAAGTACTTGAACTTAAAGCATCAACGGATGGTGCTGCTAAGGGTGTTGTTATCGAATCCCGTTTAGACAAGGGACGTGGTCCTGTTGCTACTATTCTTGTACAAAGTGGAACACTGCATAAGGGTGATATTTTACTTGCAGGCTTACAATATGGTCGTGTGCGTGCCTTGGTGAGTGATAATGGGACTGCTGTCGAAACTGCCGGGCCTTCTATGCCGGTTGAAGTTTTAGGCCTTTCTGCTATTCCGCATGCAGGTGATGAAGCAGTTGTTGTTCCTGATGAAAAAAGAGCACGCGAAGTTGCTCTCTTCAGACAGGGTAAATTCCGTGATGTAAAACTGGCTAGACGTCAAAAAACTTCGCTTGAAGGTATTTTTGAGAATATGACAACAGCGGAATCTAAAGTACTTAATGTTGTTCTTAAAGCGGATGTACAAGGTTCTGTTGAGGCTATTGCTGATGCTTTAGTTAAACTATCAACTGAAGAAGTCAAAGTTGCGATTATTTCAAGTGGTGTTGGTGGGATAACAGAATCAGATGTGCATTTGGCTATTGCGTCTAATGCTATTTTAATTGGCTTTAACGTGCGAGCTGATGGTGGGGCGAAACGTTTAGCTGAGCAAGAAGCTGTGCCTTTAAATTATTATTCAGTAATTTACGATATCGTTGACCAGGTAAAAGGTGCTTTAACTGGCATGTTAGCGCCACAATTTAAAGAAGAAATCATTGGTATTGCAGAAGTACGTGATGTCTTTAGATCACCTAAATTGGGTGCTATTGCAGGTTGTATGGTTATTGAAGGTACAATTAAACGTAATAATCCGATACGCGTATTAAGAAATAACGTGGTTATTTATGAAGGTACGCTAGAATCACTTAGACGCTTTAAAGATGATGTTATTGAAGTTCGTCAAGGTTTTGAATGTGGTATCGGCGTTAAAAACTATAATGATGTTAAGCCACAAGATTTAATTGAAGTATTTGAAACAATAGAAATTAAGCGTGATCTATGAGTGAATTTAAGCGTTCAGACAGAGTTGCTGAAGCAATTCAACGTAAACTAGCTCAGCTAATCCAGCAGGAAGTTAAAGATCCACGCCTACCTTCTTTTATTACTATATCAGCAGTGAAACTTGCTGCTGATTTAGCTCATGCAAAGGTTTATTATACTGCTTTAAATGCTGATGTTGAATTAACTACTCAAATTTTAAATGCTGCTGCGGGTTTTTTAAGAAAAAGTTTAGCTTCATCTATGAAAACACGTACAGTCCCTCAGTTACATTTTGTTTATGATGAGTCTATCGAATACGGAAGGCGCTTAAGTCGCTTGATTGACGAGGCGAATACCGAAGGCGAAGACGACATAGATGAGCAAAACAGTTAATTCTAAAAAGCAAATTCATGGTATTTTGTTATTAAATAAATCTGAAGGTATAACATCAAATACACTGTTGCAAAAAGCGAAACGTTTATATAAAGCGGCCAAGGCAGGGCATACAGGTACTCTAGATCCACTCGCTACAGGAATGCTGCCTTTATGTTTTGGTGAGGCAACTAAATTTTCTCAATATCTTCTTGATGCAGATAAATGTTATGAGGCTACTGGCATCTTGGGCCAAAAAACATCAACCGCGGATTCTACTGGTGAGATTGTTGAAGAAAAATTTGATTTTGATATTAAAAAATCTGAATTAGAACAAGTCCTTCAACAATTTAGAGGTAAAATTAAACAAATTCCTTCGATGTATTCTGCATTGAAGCACGAGGGAGTCCCTTTATATAAATTAGCAAGAAATGGTATTGAAGTTGAAAGAAAGGCTCGTGATATTGAGATCTATTCATTAGAGTTAATTAAGTTTAACGGCAACTCATTTGATATCAAGGTAAGATGTTCTAAAGGAACCTATATTCGTAATTTAGTAGAAGATATTGGTGAAAGATTAGGTGTTGGAGCTCATGTGAGTCGTTTGCACCGTTGTTATACGGCAGGTTTTAATAACCAATCGATGTATACTTTGCAACAACTCGAAGAGATGGGTGAAGACGATTTAAATTCCTTACTATTGCCAGTGGAAAAACCGATAGAGTACCTACCTAGGTTAAATCTAGCTGATGAAGATATTAGAATCGTACGTCAAGGACAAATCCTTAGGCTTGCAAGAGAAAATGGGGCTTCCTTTATCCGCCTCTATGATAAAAATAATATGTTTGTTGGTATGGCTGAGTTTATTAGTGAGCAAGAATTAAAGGCTAAAAAGCTCATCGCTTTTAATTTATAGGCTCAAAAAAATTAAATATTAGTTAAAGATGCACAAAATTCTATCTAAGACTTGTATCTAAGCTTAGGCCTTGGTAGAATTGCCCCCTTTAAAAGAAGATTAGATATTTCTGGGAGTAAATAATGTCGCTAACTAGCGTACAACAAGAAGAGATCGTGAAGCAGTTTAATCTAGCAGCAAATGATACTGGTTCGCCTGAATTTCAAGTTTCTCTTATGACTGGTCGTATTAAATATTTGACTGAGCATTTCAAAGAGAATAAAAAAGATTTTCATTCAAGACGTGGCTTACAAACTTTAGTTAATAAGCGTCGTAAATTACTTCAATACTTGAAGAGAAAAGACTCTGCTCGTTATCAAACTCTTATCCAAGGGTTAGGTCTTAGGGATTCTTATTGATTCAAGCAATTTTTTTAAAGAGCATAATAGCTCAAATTTATGGTTGATATTAAAGGCGCAGTTTTCTGCGCCTTTTTTTTGGCTTTTAAGATGGTTTCCCCACGAAGATTAATTAGAAACGAGGTGACTTAAGTGTCTAAAATCACTAAAGAAATAATGTTTGGCGAGCATAAATTAGTGCTTGAAACAGGCGAAGTAGCAAGACAGGCTGATGGTGCTATTTTTGCAAATATGGCAGGAACTCAGGTTCTTGTGACGGTTGTTGGTCGTAAAGAGGGTAGTGAAAAAAACGATTTCTTCCCGATGACTGTAAACTATCAAGAAAAAACTTATGCAGCAGGTAAGATTCCTGGTGGTTTCAATAAGCGTGAAGGTCGCCCTTCTGAGCATGAAACACTAGTATCACGTTTAATGGATAGACCAATAAGACCTCTTTTCCCAGAAGGTTTTCATAATGAAGTGCAAATTATTGCGACAGTTATGTCATTAAACCCCGAAGTGCCAGCAGATATCGTATCTATGATTGGTGCATCTGCTGCTTTAGCAATTTCAGGACTTCCCTTTGAGGGCCCAATAGGAGCTGCTCGTGTTAGCTATAAGAATGGAACTTATGTGTTAAACCCTAGCTATAAAGTTGCAGCTGATTCTGAATTAGATCTTGTTGTTGCGGGTACTGAAGATGCTATTTTAATGGTTGAATCAGAAGCAAAAGAGCTTAGCGAAGAAGTAATGCTCGGTGCTGTTCTTTTTGGCCATGAAATGATGAAACCTGTCATTAAAGCAATCAGGGAGATGGCAGCTCTTGCCGGTAAGCCTTCTTGGAATTGGCAAGCACCAGTTGAAGATAGCAATTTAAAAGAAAAAGTTGCTGAATTAGCAACAACTGAATTTTCTAATGCTTATTTGTTAAAAGACAAACAAAGCCGTTACCAGCGTTTAGCTGAAGTTAGAAAAGAAATGAACGAGAAAATGATTGCATCAGATGAAAGTTTAGATGCTAATCTTGTTGCTGAAATGTTAGGTTCTTTGGAAAAAGCCTTAGTTAGAAATCGTATTTTAGATGGCGAGCCACGTATTGATGGCCGTGATTTAAAAACGGTTCGTCCAATTAGTATTCGCACAAAATTTTTAGAAAGAACTCATGGCTCTGCATTATTTACTCGAGGTGAGACCCAAGCAATTGTCGCGGCTACCTTGGGGAATGAGCGTGATGCGCAAATTTTGGATGGGTTGAGTGGTGAAAGCAGAGATAGATTTATGCTGCATTATAACTTCCCTCCCTATTCTGTTGGTGAAACAGGTATGGTGGGTAGTCCTAAGCGCCGTGAAATTGGCCATGGGCGTCTTGCAAAAAGAAGTTTGATTGCCGTTTTACCAACGGCCACAGAATTTCCTTATGTACTTAGGGTTGTTTCGGAGATTACCGAATCGAATGGCTCAAGCTCTATGGCTACGGTCTGTGGTACTTCTCTAGCTCTTATGGATGCTGGTGTACCCTTAAAAGCGCCTGTTGCTGGTGTTGCGATGGGTTTAATTAAAGAAGGTGAGCGTTTCGCTGTTCTAACCGATATTTTAGGTGATGAAGATCATTTAGGTGATATGGACTTTAAAGTCGCGGGCACTAAGAAAGGTATTACTGCTTTGCAGATGGATATCAAGATTACCGGTATTACTAAAGAGATTATGGAGCAGGCACTTGAGCAAGCTTTGGCTGGACGTTTACATATTCTTGATGTCATGAATAATGCTTTATCTGAGCATCGTGAAGAATTGTCTCAACATGCACCAAGAATTGTAACAATGAAGGTCGCTGAAGATAAAATCCGTACTATCATTGGTAAAGGTGGTGCTACCATCAAAGGTTTAATTGAAACAACGGGTGTTTCAATTGATATCGATGATACTGGTGTTGTGCAGTTATTTTCACCTGATGCCGAAGCTTTAGAAGAGGCTCAAAAACAAATTAAAGCCTTAATCGCTGAAATTGAAGTTGGCCAAACTTACAGAGGTAAGGTCTCTAAGATTGTTGATTTTGGCGCTTTCATCACCTTGCTTCCAGGTAAAGATGGTCTTTTACATATTTCACAAATTTGTTCGGATAGATCACAGAAAGTAGAGTCTGTTCTAAGCGAAGGCCAAGAAGTAGAAGTCTTTGTTGCAGGCGTTGATAAGCAAGGCCGAGTAAAATTAGAATGGAAGGATAAACCTGAAGCTCCAGCAAAAACAGTCGAGACAGTTGAAAGTAAAAGCCAGAATGACATAGCTGAAACACAAGTTATCGATGCTGGTGAAGAAGAATAAGTTCTCAAATAGCTAGTACGACATAGCCGTCAGGCTAAGTCGCTATACTCTACGTGCCGTGGCTTGTCCACGGCAGAGGTTTGAAATACATCAGTCTGAACATTTAGATTCCGTGGATAAGCCCTGAGAATAATTTAAATCCTATGTGATTTATTTAAACTAAAACATTTAGCCTAACAGCTACATATCATAACTATCAACTCTGTCTTTCCCGCGAGAATCTATCTCGGAATAGGCATTGAGTCATGTGATTCTGACATTTTTTTAAATAACATTCCGAACATCGTGAAGCAATCTGGTTAGGATTCACAATTAACTACTGTTCTACTTCGCTAGGCTCGCAAAGACGAGGGGAAGGAAGGGCATCCTCTTTCTAGTAATAATCCGTAGTTTCAATATACTTGTACCTGGCTTTGAAAACCGTTTTGATAGCTCAGTTTGAGTGCTATCTCTATGTTTAAATTTTGTGAGGATCTATCGGGAACGAGCCGGTGTGGCGTAGGAGATATAGTATTGTATGCAGGAATAGGGAAAATTTTGCGCATCAGATATATTTATGATGTCTTGTTGGTTAATAAAAAGCTTAATATTGCCTTAATGATTCCCGCCTATCCTGCATGCTATAATGTGTAAATAAAAAACACCTTCCTCGTTTTGGAGTTAAGAATGCCCTTTGTATTTTTGTTGGATAAAGACCAGTCTGGAAACATGTTAACACCTAAGGATCCTAATACCTTAGTTGTTTGTGCTGGAACAATAGGTGATTCAGTTGATGGAATGGGGAGTGGTTTTAATTATTTTAAAAATCTCTTTGGCTTTAATAATAATCCTAAGCCAGCATGGGTGGCTACATTAAATACGGAATTGCAAAAGCAAAAAAAATATAGCTCGATAACGCCTTATATTCGTTTAATAGAGCCTACCCTTGGCTATTATTGTGGAGGGGTTGCTACAGTTGATATGCTGACATTTGGACAAGCACAACCTACCTGCGCTCAAAAAGTGCACTATAAACAAGCTGTAACGTCGGCAATGAAGGATGCTCTCGCTTTGAAAAGAATCCTTTATCTTCAACCTTTAGGAATTGGTATCTATGGTTGGGAGCCTAAGTTAGCTGCTCAATTATTTTTTGAGTCTTATAATGAATTGAAACAGAAATATCCTGAGCTGGGCAATCTCCAAATTCAAATTCCAATTTATGATAGTAGTCCTGCCTCGAAGGATAGTATTTTTAAAGCAGAATTAGAAGCTTTACAAAAGAGCGAAAAAATTGGAATGTTAATGGAGGGGGTTGAATATAATATAAAATATAAGGAAAGCAACGTTAATTCTGAAAAACTTACAGACAGTCTAAATATTAAAGCTACTATAACTTTCCGGCAGGCTAAACAAATACGGGGAATTCTTTACAAATATTTTATTGGTAAGTGTGATAGTAAAGAGCTTTCTCATATTATTAAGAGCAATAGCTCTTACGCTGAGGATCAAGAGTTTAAACATACTGTTAGTATTTTTTATCCTTCAGGTCTACTGACAGAGATAGAACTAAATAGTTGCCTTAGCGATATTAGATCTTTTCTCGAGCTAACGAAACAACCGCCCATGCCCACCCAACACTTTATTACTCCATCAACCCATGCATCTAGTTCAATTTCAAGCCCCTATCTAATACAAGGGGGAGTGATACCTTCGGTATCCCAGTGGCAACCGCCCATCCAAAACCTTAGTCCGTCGGCTCAAGCTTTGGGCGTAAATCCCGTTCTCTATCTACCGGAGAGCGCAGCACCTTTAGCACCTCAGCGTCAACAACTGCCCAAAGAACTAATTGTCCAGCCTCCTCCAGGTTCCCAAGCATCTCAGTTTCAATTGGGAGCGGTAATGCCTTTAGATAATTTACCTCCTTTTGATCTTTTAATAGCGAAAGAGGAAGGTCAATTAAATGAAAATAGGCAAAGGATTAGCGCGAAAAGAAAAGAAGCCTATGATTATTTTGCTAAAGACGCAGGTAAACGAGATCAATCTTCATGCGTAGATGATGTTCAAAAAAAAGGTGTTCGTGTTTATCTTGATAAAGGTTTATCTGACAAGGATAAAAAAACGATTAAAGCCTCATGTAGTCGTAGTTCAGGATATCAGATTTCAAAAGATTCACGACATTTAGTAAAATCACGTGTGATTGCTAGTCAGAGTTATTTTGTAGCTGATGCGTCTGGGAATACTTTTGCTGAGCCTGTGCCTGCTATTATGCTTACTTCCTGCGCCCCTAATTTAAGGAGTGGAGAAAATCCTGGCGATGTTAAAGCTTATTGCCAGCCCAATGGAAGGTTAAATGCAATGGCCTATAAGGACGAAATGAAAAGAGTATGGACTCGTTTTTTCTATGCTGCTAATGCAGAGGCGGAAGGGCAGCAAGTCGAAGTATTAACTCCATTAGCTGGTGGTGGTGCTTATTTACGAACTCTTTCAGAAGAAGATAGATTAAGTGCGCAGCAAATTATTGCTCAAGCTTTAATTGAAGCTGTAAATGCAAATTCTTTTCCTAATATTCAGTCAATCCATTTCTTTGTTGTGGATACTGATAAGGATAGGCCTTATGCTCATGTAGAAAAGGTCTTTTTAGCTCACCAAGCAAATTACAAAGGTAAGCCAATTAACTTATCTAATGCGGATATGTTAATGGCAGGGCAAAGGTTAGCAACCCAACATAGAAGGATTATCTTGTGTAATCCAGGTTCTGATCATATTCCTGGTGGAGGTGCTTATGCTGATAAGGATGATCTAACTAAATGTCCTAAAAAGGGGGGAGTTGGTCCTTTTTATGGTAAAGTTCATGCTTTTGAAGAACAATTGGCTCATTATTCTTGTTTTTTATACGCCCAAAATTTAGAGCAAAATGCCTATTATGATGGAAATTTTGAACAGCTGTGTAAAGAAATACCTGCTGATATATTAGGGCTTAAGGCAGTGCCATCAAATGCTAGTTCAAGTCACCCTACTGCTGTAGCAAAAGCGCCGTTGCCCCTTCAATCTAAAAGCAATAGTAATTTGTTTCCTCATGTTAAATTTTTAGGTGATAAACAAAAAAATGGTAAACAAAGACACCATAATGGTACTCGATGTTATGAAATAGAATGTTCTGTGGATGATGAGCGAAATCGGTTAGTTGATTTTTTGCAACAAAACGGTATTAAGGTACTGTTTAATGATCATAATAGAATAAAATATGCAATAAAGACTACTGATGGAAAAAGGGATGCAGAAGATATAGTTATGGAGCCAGCTATAGAGTTAGTAGTCAATAAGATAGCATCTAAATGTAATGATGTTGATTATTGGTCAACGAAAGTTCGTTCTGGTTATGGTGTATCTAGTGGTAATCATAAAATTCCTCAGGCTATCTCACAAATACAACAAATAGTAAAAGGCTATCAACAAAATAGGGGGGATGGTACTGGTTTACTGAAAAGTATCGGTGAGCTAGCGGTATATAAACACAGTACTTATTTTCAATGGGCTCATTCTATTTTCCGAGGCCGAGATAATCAAACGAATAAATTCTATAGTATTTTAGCTGAACTTAAAGGTGGGCTTAAAACAGCAGATATATCTAAGATTATAGAGGATTTAGACAGGGAGTTTCCTATGAACAATGGGCTACGGAATCAACCTTAAAAAATGAGTAACTTCTTTTGCATTCTACTGAAATATTGTAAAAAATAATTTATTTTTCAACAAAATTAAATTTACAAACTAAAAACCATTCTATCCGAATTTATACTATAAATTTTAGGTATTATTTGCGCATAGGTTTTATGTTTAGGAGGTTTAAAACTAAAACTACTTATTATATTTAAAATCCTTGGGTAGGCGTTGTATCCTTATTTCACTAAAAAAATCTTCTATAAAATTATCAGAATATTTAAAAATGAGAAGGTTAGAGCGCATGTATGCCATTGCAAAAAACAGCGCTAATGCCGATTGGCCAAATACAGATAATGCTAATTTTCGTTGAATAAGCCGTATCTTTAACCTCGTAAGGCGCCTGTAGTAATATTTCGAACGGCATCAAAAACTTGGCTAATGGCAGCTATTATCAATATGCTTGCTACTAGCTTATAAAAGGAGTCGCCCATTTCTTTTGTCGTAATAAAAAGATTAATGAAAAATCTTTTTAGTGGGAAAGGTTTAATTTTGATTTTATCAAGGTTATTCTTCAAGTAGCTATGCTACTTGAAGATAAAAATAAATTTTCATTTAGCGAATTAAGCCTAAAAATTCGCTACGGCTGGATGGATTCTTGCGGAGTTCGCCCAGCATAACCGAGGTTGTCATAATCGAATTTTGTTTTTCTACACCGCGCATCATCATGCACATATGTTGTGCTTCTATAACAACGCCCACGCCGCGAGCGCCTGTAATGTCTTGAATACAATTAGCAATCTCTGTGGTCAGGCGTTCTTGAATTTGCAAACGCCTGGCAAAATAATCAACTATTCGGGCGATTTTTGATAGTCCTAGGACTTTTCCATCAGGTAGATAA
>JAIUOG010000059.1 GCA_020161725.1 Pseudomonadota bacterium | reverse complement strand
CTGCCATTAAGATATTCTCAGTACCTGTTACAGTGACGGTGTCAAAAACAAGTGATTTGCCTTGTAAGCGACCATTTTTGCAGCGTGCTTTAATAAAACCATTTTTAACGGAAACGTCAGCACCCATCATTTTTAATGCTTTAAGATGCAAATCAACAGGCCTTGTACCAATGGCACAACCACCAGGCAAAGACACATCCGCCTGACCGAAACGGGTCAATAAAGGACCTAAAACAAGAATAGAGGCTCTCATTGTTTTAACGAGTTCATAGGGCGCTACAAATTCATTAACCTTTGATGAATCAACTTGTACGTTCATTCTTTCATCAACAGTTAACTGAGCGCCTAGTTGTCCTAGAAGCTCCATCATAGTAGTTACATCTTTAAGATGAGGTACATTTGCCACTGTTACATTATCAGTAGCCAAAAGAGTAGCTGCCATAATGGGAAGAGCTGCATTTTTAGCTCCCGAAATGATGACTTCACCATTTAAGGGCTTGCCGCCTTTTATTATTAGTTTATCCACGAGTATTCTCCCATTCTGCTTTAGTCAAAGTTTTCATTGTTAAAGCATGAAGCTTGCCAGCTGTAATGTAATCTTTTAATTTTCCGTAAACCCACTGCTGCCTTGCAACTTTTGATTTACCAACAAAGGCATCCGATACCACTGTTAATTGGTAGTGATAACCATCACCACCTACCTCAACAAACAGAACTTCAGCATTTTCTTTTAAACATGTTTCTATTTCTTCGTTACTAACCATATTATCTCTACTTCATTAACCATTTATCATATCTAGTGCCTGATGGCTTTCTACATAGTGCAAAATACCATCAAGCCCACAAAATTCAGCTAATTTTCTTATACATGGCGGCGCATTTAATAATTCACATCTTTTATTTTCTGATTGTGCTAAGCGCTTTGCTTCAATTAACAAAGCAAGGCCTGCGCTATCACAACTTTTCACTTCAGCTAAATCAAGAACCAAAGATTGGCTAGACTGACCGGCATAATATTCAATCAACCCTTGTCTATCTTTTAAAACGGTATCAAAGGTCATTTCATTAGAGGGTTTAAAAACCAAAACTTGCATTTAAGCCGCCTTCTTATCGTTCATTTGTTTTATTAAATTTTTCATATCAGAACTTCTTAAAGCTTCTGCAAACTGTGACCTAAAACTTTGTAAAAGACTTACACCCTCAACACTTAAATCATAGATTTGCCATTTGCCTTTATTAGCAACAAGGCTATAACTTAGAGCAATATTATTTCCTTTTGAACGAATAATTGTACTATTTACACGAATAAAACGACCTTCTAATGAACCTCTTATTGGTAAGAATTTAATTGTCTCATCTGAATATTCAGCTAAAGGGCTTGCATAAGTACGAATAACTAACTGAGTAAATGCTTTTGAAAATTGTTGTCTTTCAGCATTAGATGCCTTTAACCAAGCAGCTCTACCTAAAACAGAACGAGACATGCCGTTCACATCTACATTAGGTAATAAATAGTGCTCTACCGCTTGATAAATAATTTGTTTATTATTTTTAAGCTGGTTTTTATTCTGTTTCAAAGTAGAAATAATTTGGCTGGCACTGTTTTCTAACATAGGAACTGGTGAGGCTTGCGCATAAATCAATTGGCTAAAACTAAAAACTAGCGTTAAAACAATTGCTTTTATTCCTTTCATGATTCACCTATTTTTTAATATTAAATAAAAGTTGACCAATTAAATTTTCTAAAATAACTGCTTCTTGTGTTTTGGCAATCACATCCCCATTTTTCAAGTAAGGATGCGATTCATCACTATCAAAGCCTGGCACAATGGAGATATAATTAGAACCAATTAACCCTTCGGTTAAAATTCTTGCAGATGCATCCTCATAAGGAATTTTTTCTCTTTTATTCAAGCGCATTGTGACTTTTGCATTGAGTTCGTTAGGTTGTAGATCAATACGGCTAACTTCCCCTATTTTAACCCCAGCTACTGTAACTGGCGCTCTTACTTTTAAACCACCAATATCTGTAAAATCGGCTGTAACATTGTAAGATTTATCTGCTACAAAATTTGTAATACCGCTCACTTTCATAACTAATAGAAGTAGCGCGCCTAATCCTACCAACATAAAAATACCAACACTTAAATTAACATAGCGTTGTCTATTCATTTACCAACCTCCGATCATCATGGCCGTCAAAAGAAAATCGAGCCCCAAGACTGCCAATGAGGAAAATACCACAGTCTTTGTTGTTGCTTGACTGATACCTTCTGCAGTTGCTGTGCAATTAAATCCTTGAAATACCGCAATCCATGTTACTACAAAGGCAAAAACAAAACTTTTTATAATACCGCTAAGTATATCTGCACGAAAATTGACAGCCGCTTGCATATTAGACCAGAAGCTACCCGCATCAACACCTAACCATTCAACACCAACAAAATAGCCGCCATAAATTGCAACTAAGGTAAAAACAATGCCTAGTAAAGGTAAAACAATAAGCCCTGCTAAAAAGCGTGGATAGATAATCCTTTCTAAAGGGTCTACCCCCATCATATCCATACTGGCCAATTGCTCAGTAGCCTTCATAAGACCAATTTCTGCCGTTAAGGCAGAACCTGCTCTGCCGGCAAACAATAAAGCAGACATAACTGGCCCTAATTCTCTTGCAATACTTAAGGCTAAAAGCTGGCCAAGTTGGCTGCTAGCACCAAATTTTTGTAAAGTATTAAAACCTTGTAATCCAATTACCATGCCAACAAAAAGTGCTGAAACAAATATAATTAGAAAAGATAAAACACCCACAAAATAAAGTTGGTTTTTTAATTCCGGCCAAAGTTTAACGATATTCACTTTCTTGTAAAGGAGAGATGCAAGAAAAAGGCCTGATTGCCCTAAAATTTGTAATGAATTTAAACCTTTTTGCCCAAAGCGCGCAATCATATTAAGCATGAAGTAATTCCTCACTATAAGGACGAGCAGGATAATGAAAAGGCACTAAACCATCAGCTTCACCCTGCATAAACTGTCTAACGGCAGGATCTAGAGACTCTTTTAAGGCAAGAGGCGTACCCTCACTTATCAATTTCCCATTGGCTATTAAGTAGACATAATCAGCAATTCGACAGGTTTCTTCTACATCATGTGACACAATAATGCTTGTTATATTGAGTAATTCATTAAGACGTTTAATTAATCTTACTAGAACCCCCATTGAAATCGGGTCTTGGCCGGTAAAGGGTTCATCATACATTAGAAGCGAGGGATCTAATGCGATTGTTCTTGCCAGAGCAACTCGTCTTGCCATACCGCCTGATAATTCATCAGGCATCAAATGATGAGCACCTCTTAAACCAACCGCTTCCAATTTCATCAAGACGATATCGCGAATCATTTCTTCGTTTAATTCGGTGTGCTCACGCAAAGGAAAGGCTACATTGTCATAAGCCGTCAAATGGGTAAAAAGAGCGGCACTTTGAAAGAGCAAACCCATTTTTCTCCTCAAGGCATATAATTCAGTTTGGGGTAACCTATGAATATCCGTATTATCCACTAAAATTTGACCTGCATCAGGCTCCAATTGTGCACCGATAAGTCTTAAAAGGGTTGTTTTTCCGCTGCCACTAGGCCCCATTATCGCAGTAATTTTACCGCGTTTAATTTGCATATTAATATTATCAAAAATAAGACGCTCTCCTCGCTTGAAAACGAGGTTGCTAATTTCAACCGAATTATCTTGCATGCACTTATCCTGATTCTGGCTTAACTTTCTATTATATACTTAAGCTCTTTCAAAATACTATTTTTATTGATTTGTTTTTAATGTAACGAAATGAAACCTGGGTTGCGGTCTGGCAACCGTCTCCCAGGCTATGTTAAAACTCGTATTTTGAAGAAGCTATTGTATATGGTAGAATTGAGTAAATTTCTAGCCTAGCAAATTATGAATTTTTGCAAATTAGGCCTTGCTGTCATTGAAAATGAAGCACAGGCTGTTTTCAAATTAACTAAACGGATTGATGAGCGCTTTGAAAGGGCTTGTGAGCTTTTATTAAGTTGTAAAGGCCGTGTTGTTGTCACTGGTATGGGTAAATCAGGTCATATCGGTAAAAAAATAGCAGCTACTTTTTCAAGCACCGGCACCCCTTCTTTCTTCATGCATCCTGGCGAAGCAAGCCATGGTGATCTAGGTATGCTAACAAGCCAAGACGTGGTATTAGCAATTTCTAATTCAGGTTTTACTAATGAGGTTATTACCTTATTGCCTTTAATAAAGCGTTTAGAGGTTCCCTTAATAGCCTTAACGGCCAACCAAGATTCAACCTTAGCTAAAACGGCTGATGTTAGTTTGGATATTAGTATTGAAATGGAGGCCTGCCCCTTAGGTTTAGCGCCAACAACCAGTACCACTGTTACTTTAGTGATGGGAGATGCCCTTGCAGTTGCTTTATTACAAGCAAGAGGTTTTAGTGCAGAAGACTTTGCTTTTTCGCATCCAGCAGGCGCTTTAGGGCGAAAATTACTATTGCGTGTTGATGATCTTTTTCATGAAAAAGAAGATTTACCCCTTGTTTCAGAAAAAGCGACTATCAGTGAAGCGCTGATTGAAGTAACAGCTAAAAAGTTAGGGATGACCTGTATCGTTGATAATAAAGGTTATCTAAGCGGTGTATATACCGATGGTGATATTAGGCGAACGCTTAGTCAAAATTTAGATATTCATACAACGCCTATTTCTGAGGTGATGAGCCGTAACTCAAAGCAAATTCAAAAAGGCCTTTTAGCTTCTGAAGCTTTGGCAATGATGCAAAAGTACGCTATCACATCCCTTGTGGTCGTTGATGAACAACAAAAACCAATAGCAGTAGTTCATTTACATGACCTTCTGCGTGCAGGAGTTATTTAATATGAGCAATAACATGAACGATTTAATCGAAAGAGCAAAAAAAATTAAATGTCTTATCACTGATGTGGATGGTGTACTGACTGATGGAAGCCTTTATCTTGATAATAATGGCAATGAATTAAAAGCATTCCAAGTCCAAGACGGCATGGGTCTAAAACTTTTAATGGCAGCGGGAATTGAAGTAGCTGTAATTACAACCTCCAGAAACGCGGTTATTGATCATCGTATGAAGCAGCTTGGTATTAGCCATTATTTTAAAGGCCAAGTATCTAAATTGAATGCCTTTGCTGAATTAAAAACCCGCCTTAACCTTAAAAATGAAGACATTGCTTATATTGGTGATGATTTGCCTGATCTTGAATTAATTAAGCAAGTGGGCTTAGGTGTTTGTGTTGCTAATGCGGTAAGGCAGGTTAAAGAGTTTGCTTATTGGCAAACTGAAAAACCGGGTGGCCAAGGTGCTGTGAGAGAACTTTGCGATCTTATCCTCGATTCACAGGAAAAACAGGATATCGCCTTAACCAATTATTTGGCCTCATGAAAATACTAAAGCAACTTTTTTGGTTATTTTTAATTTTTTTAGGCATTCTATTTTTCATATGGAACTTGAGTTCAAATGCGGGTTTAAAAAAATTAGATGAAAAAGCCTTAGCCGAATCTATCGATGCTACTGTAAAAAATGTATCGATGAGACGCTTTAATGAAAGAGGAGAACTAGTGAACTATCTTAGTTCTCCTTATATGCATCATATACCGATTGAAAATACCCATCATTTTAAATCCCCTAAGATTGTGATTAATGAGCCTAATCAATCTTTGTATAAGATTACCGCCAAAGAGGCACAGGTTTTAAATAATGGCGAAAAAATTATCTTCAATAAAGATGTAGTCATTCATCAACCGCCAAGCGAAAAGCAACAACAATCGACGATGAAAACAGAAACATTAACTTATTTACCTAAAGAGAAATTAGCACTTACCGATGCCGTAGTTCATTTTGAACAGCCAGGTACGACCGTCGTATCTAAAGGAATGAAGGCGTATATTGCCGAAAAAAGAATTCAATTATTAGGGAAAGCGCGAGCTATCTATGAGCCTAAACATGGTTAAAAAGATTAAATCAATTCAGAATTTATTGCTTTTAGTAGGTTTAGTGGCCATTACAACTGCCCATGCCTTGCCTGAAGATAAAGATAAAGTCATGAATTTAGCTGCAGATTCTGCTGATCTTAATCAAGATCAGCATAAAGGCACTTATCTTGGCAAAGTTAAATTTGATCAGGGTTCAACGCATCTACGTGCAGATTCTGCGATTACGCTAGGCGATGACAAAAATAAATTGGATATGGCTGAAGCTAAAGGAAATAAAGAAAAACAAGCCCATTACTGGACGAAAACGGCAGAAGATAAGCCATTATTACATGCCCATGCTGATTTAATTCGTTATTACCCTAAAAAAAACCTAATTGAATTAATTGGCAATGCTAAAATTTCACAGGGCTTAAACTCTTTTAGTGCACCTAAAATTAGCTATGATACTTTGAAAAAACAGGTTTTTTCTAGCAAAGAAGGTGAACAACGTACAACCATTATTATTTACCCGGAAAAAAAGCATGACTGAACTTGTAGCTAAACATTTGAAAAAAGCCTTTAAGGGGCGCCAAGTTGTCAACGATGTTAGTTTAAAAATCAATCGTGGTGAATGCGTTGGCTTACTTGGACCTAATGGTGCAGGTAAAACAACTTGTTTTTATATGATAGTCGGCTTACAGGCAGCTGATGGCGGCCATATATTTTTAGAGGGCAAGGATGTCACCAAAGCCCCTATTCATCAACGTGCTCGTTTAGGTATCGGCTATTTACCGCAAGAAGCGTCTGTCTTTCGTAAGATGACTGTAAAAGAAAATATTTTAGCTATTTTAGAACTGCGTAAAGATTTAACCCCAGAAGGTCGTCAACAAAAATTAGATGAATTAATGCAAGAATTTCATATTTCCCATCTTCAAAATAGTTTAGGCATGAGCTTATCTGGTGGTGAAAGAAGGCGTGTTGAAATTGCAAGAGCTTTAGCTATAGAACCCTCTTTTATTTTGCTTGATGAACCATTTGCAGGTGTTGATCCCATTTCAGTACTTGATATTAAACGCATTATTGAACATCTTTGTGATAAAAATATTGGTGTGCTGATTACTGATCATAATGTACGAGAAACCTTAGATATTTGTGAACGTGCTTATATCGTAAGCCAGGGTAAAATTCTTTGTGAAGGCAGCCCTCAAGATATTCTTACTAATCAACAAGTAAGAAAAGTCTACTTAGGTGAAGAATTTTCTTTAGATTAATCAATCTGATTGTTAAAGCCTTACCTATTAGTTATTAAACATGTATCGATGATACCCTAATTATTTTGACGTGATATTAATGAAAAATTCGACTTTTAAAATTTGTGATGCAGTTATTCAACCTGGTGAATTAGTTAATTTAGCCTTACCACTTCCCGATTATAATTCTTGCACTTCGTTCTATATGCCGATAAAAGTAGCACATGGAAAAAATCCAGGCCCCTGTATATTAATCTTCTCTGGTATCAACGGCGATGAATTAAATGGTATAGAAATTATTAATCGCTTAATAAAATTGGACTTAATTAGTTCCTTAAATGGCACCTTAATCGCTGTACCAATTATCAATATTCCTGCCTTAGCAAACCCCAACTTTGCCCCTTATGAAATAAAGTTAAAAGACAGTTTTCCTGGAAGCAAACATGGCTGTTATGGCGAACGAATAGCCCATATTTTTACACAAGAAATTTTTTCACAGGTAACCCATGTAATCGAACTTACAACAGGAAGAGTCAACGATGACATTTTGCCTCAGATTTACTGTGATATATCGGATAATGAATCTAAGTTACTGGCTAAAAAATTTGCAGCCCCAGTGATTAGTGATAACCTTAAAGATGACTCACTACAAACAACCGCAAGCGCCTTAAATATACCAATGTTGATTTATAAAGGCGGTGAAGCTAAGCGTTTTGATGAATCGGCTATTCATATTGGTATGAATGGTATAAAAAATATTTTAATCGAGTTAAATATGCTTTCGAATATGAAATCTACCGATAATGCCATTAAACCTATTTTTTCCCAGCAGCAAGATTGGATGCGCGCTCATCGAAGTGGGATTTTATTAAATAATCTTATCTTGGGTGGCTATGTGAAAAAAAATGATTGCATCGGTTATATTCAAGATCCCTTCAATGCGGACATATCAGAACCCGTCAAAGCCAACAAGGATGGTATTATAGTTGGCATCAATCGTAACCCCTTAATATTTGAAGGACAGAATATTTTCAAATTAGCGACATTCATTGATAATTCAAGAGCAGAAATATCATTGGACCAATGGGTAAACTCCCAAGAGAATCTAGTAAATAATGATGACTAATACGATTAAATTACAAGGCCTTTTGGTTTGGTTAGTTTGTGTCCTATTTTATCTTTATGAATTTTTCTTACGTACTATTTTAGGCACTTTTCAACAGCCCCTAATGGCTCATTTAAAACTTAATTCATTTGATTTTGCCCTATTAAGCTCAACCGCTTATCTTTCAGTTTATGGGTTAATGCAAATTCCTGCGGGCACCATGCTATCTCGTTTAGGCATAAAAAAATCCATGATTTTTGCTACCGTTGTATGCACAATCGCCACCTTCGGTTTTTCCTTCTCCAATAGCTATTGTGTTGCTTTATTTTTTAGAGCCCTAATGGGTTTAGGATCTGCCTTTGGTTTTCTAGGTGTCATATTAGCTGTTTATAATTGGATGCCCGCTCGCAATATAGGTTTATTTATTGGGCTATCCCAATTCTTAGGCACATTGGGTCCTATGATTGGAGCAGGTCCACTTGATACACTTGCACAGAGTTCAAACCTTAGCTGGAAAAACCTTTTTATAATTTTAAGTTTAATAGGTCTTACATTAACTTTTTTAATGGCAATTATAGTCAAAGAAAATGTGAAAGAACATTCATCTTTTATTCTTCTTTCAAAATCAACGCATCTTAAAAATGATTTATTGAAAATATTTGCTGAAAAGCAGGTTTGGTATATTGCTAGCTTTTGCGCTCTAATTTACTTTAGCTTAGAGTATTTATCTGAAAATGAGTGCAAAAATCTTTTACTTGCTAAGGGCTTTTCCTCAACCTTTGCTTCCTACATGATTACCTTATCCTGGCTGGGTTTTGCGATAGGAGCGCCCCTTTTTGGTTATTTATCAGATAAGATAAAACAAAGAAAACCCATTTTAATATTTAGCGCGAGTTTTTCTTTTCTTGCTTTATTTTCGATAATTTATTTACCCCTGGCAAAAAGTGCGATTGCTGCATCTTTTTTAACTTTTGGCACGACTATTGGCGCCTCAAGTGTGGGTATTGCCGTAATGGCAGAGCAATTTAAAAGCGATAAAATTTCGACTGGCTTAGGCATAAACAATGCGGTAACCATTCTTTTTGTATCCATCATGGCTCCCCTTATCAGCTATTTATTAACGCTAATCTCAAATGGAGCGCATTATATTTTAGCTGATTTTCAGTATGTCTTTATTCTTATTTTATTTATGCCTATCTTAGCCTTAGGTATATTGCTAGATAAAATAAAAGAAACCTTCGGAAGAACCTCTAAAGAACCGACTATTTTAAATTATAAAAATATATCTTTTGAACTTAAGAAATAAAGATAAATCACGCAAATAATTTAGATAAAATTATTTCATTATGAGGAAATTATTATGCCCCATAACCATGTTAAAGCAAGTGCCGCAACAGGTGTTAAGGTTAAAAATATGGATAGAGAAAATTTAGGTGAAATTAATGATACCGTTATTAATGAGGAAATCCTCCCCTCAGAAAATTAATAAGTTACTGTGACTGTCACTGTATCAGTATAAGAGCCCGGAATAGGGTTTTGCGCAGAAGGAATTCGTCCATAAGCAGTATAATTTCTTGTTACAGAAAGCAAATTTAATAAATAAGCATCTGAAATTGTGGCTGTACTTGAAGTACCATCACCCCAAACTACAGTTCTTGCTGTTGTTGTATAAATATTGTAATTAAGAAAATTAGACGTGCCATTTTTCATTCTTCTTGAGGTGGTAAAACTACCATTTAAACCTGGATTTAAAGCAATAACATAGGATACATCTAAGCCAACAATTAACGCAGAACAAGTTACTGAAACAGTATTCATATTATCTACATTGACATTTAAAAGTGGATTGTAGCTGCCAAAAGCGAGCCCTGTTGCTGACGTAGTACAAGTACAACCGAGCCCGATACAGCTAGCATAAATAAAATGATTAGCTATAAAAAAAATTCCAAATAATATCGATCTTAATAACATATTGCTTGCTCTTCTTTAATTGCTTTTTCCGTTTCTGTTAGGCTTAGTCTAAAATGACAGGTTCGATTTGCCCATTGTGCATAACCAGATAAAATCTCACCCTTTTTAGTACTTACAAAAACCTGCCCATTATAACCAACAGGTAAGCTATTATTAGGATTAGAATCAAGGAACACTTCAGCACCGGCAGGAATAACTTCACCGTTTTCTTGAGCCAGGGTCAATAATACATTTTCGACTATGCTAACATCAAATTTTACAAATACACCACTTCTATCATAAGGGACAACAATCTTATTAATTTCCGTAAATTGGGCTTGGATGGGTAATTGGTTAGGATCTAAATTAATTTCATTACGCTGATAAGCCAATAGATAAGGTATATATAAATAACCATTTTTGTTAGTTTTACCAATTGATTGATTTCGATAATAGACATCTATATTTTCCATGCCAGGAACCTGCACTAAGGCAAAGCTTTGATCCACATAACGCGCAAGGAAAGTACGATGAGCAAAGTGGATTAAGCTCCCCTTCGCATTCAGTTCCGCATTATGCGTTTTACTGAAGTTAATATAACGTGCACCTACAAAACCATAATTATTTTGTAAATCAAATTCACCTAATACAGGCACGGAAGTATTATTCGCTGCTGTAAAACGATAACCATAGCCATTACCTAAAGGTAAGTTTTTAACTATCTGAATATTTTCCTGATGATTTCTATTTACAGAAAATTCATTAACACTGACTAATTTATCGCCATCAAAAGGTAAAATAATCGAGGCGAACACTTGTTTGTTCTCTCTTCTTTTTAAATCAGATAAACCGGATACAGTAAAAAAACATTCTGCCAAAGGCTTTTACTGTAACTTAGCATGACTACTTCTGAATTAGGTAACATAAACTCATAAGGAGCAATTTTAGTGCGATTAAAGGCATTATTTAAATTAGTATAGGTAAAAGCGAAAGACCCTATATTCTCAGTTGTTAAACCTATAAAAGATTGAATAGTAAAATTGGGATAACCCTTATCGTGAAAAGTACCTATTTGCATATAATCATGACTTGCCAAAGTACTTTGAATTCCATAACTGAGGAAGGTAGTTTGTCTTCTAAACCCTAAATTAACTAAACCACCTATCCCTCTTTTTGCATCTTTGCTTTTGCAATCAGCCATATAGGCATTTTCTCCCGTTGCCCTGCTGACAGCCCCACCTAAACTGACAATCCCCAAAGTGCCAATTAAATATTCGTTGCCTAAGGCAAGGGTTTGCTCATCTTTTAAAAGTTCAGCATGTAATCCTGCTGTATATTTATCAGTTAAACCTAAAGAATAAGTCCCTACTGCTAAAGCCCTTCCATAATCATTGGACTTAAAACCAAATTTTCGTCGAATACTTCCTACTTCAAACGAATAATCAGAAAGACCCGCTTTCAATAAAGTGGGACTGGTGTAATACGAATAAGAACTCATTTGCTGCCGACCTAGCATATCGGTAGTTTGTACCTGAATATTCCCTGCACCCGTAATAAAAGGGACCTGGCTAATATAGAAAGGTCCTCGCCCTACCTCTTCCTCATAAGTTTGTGTACCGTTAACCAAAATATCAATGGTTGAGGGTAAAACTGCTTCGCCACGAACAGCAGGTTGAGGAAAGGTAATTAGACTGGGTTGAGTATTAAAGTTAGTGGCATACTGAATTCCTGCAAAACGAACTGCGCCATTCCAAGCAAGGCCAGAACTAATTGAATCACCAAAACGCCAGCTAGACATATGCTCAGGCTCATCGATTGTCCAAGTTGAATCAAGGCGTGCAATGTTATTTTGTTGATTAAAAAAACTATAACCATTTAATAAAAAACCGGAGGTTCCAACCCCATAATGATTAAAAAGACCCAGCTCTGTAAAAGCAGCGGCATTGCTTTGCTTATTAAAATTCTGATAACGTCCTGTCACATCATAATTTAAAAATGCACCAGGCATTTCCGGGCGAAGCCCTTTATTTTCTAAATTAATTTCTGTTAAGCGAGGCTTTCCATGCCAATCAAGCGGTGTAAGTAAGGTAAGAACTAAAGCATGTTCATCGACGTTGTACTCAATACCTTCATACCAATCCAAACAAATATAATTTTTATTATTTAAGCTAACGGGAGGATTAGGACTTTTAGGAAATTTTAACAATTGGCTATCATCTTCTGAAACCCATATCTTTTTTTGTTTATCAATGTAGCAATGAAAGTACTCTTCCCTTTCCACACCATCAAAATTCATTGTAACTAATATTGGTGTAAAATCCTGGCTAATTGCTCCATGCAAAAAACCAAAATGTATAAAAAAAAGAAGGAAAACAAACTTAACAACAAAACAACTATTTTTTACAAACTTAGCTAACATTGGCTAATACAATTTCACTATTAACGGAAGCTTTTATGGATGAAAGTGTATGAGCTGAAGAGGCTTTAATAAGCCAGAATGTTTTACTTCCAGGTAAAAGATAGGTAAAGGTACGAAGAGGCTTCATTATTGCTTTTTTATTGGCTGTGAGTCCTTGTAATGAACTAATAAAAATAATGTTATTTCCTTTATTTTCGACAGAAATTTTTGTTTTATCTTTTAATTGTTCGCGCCTCCAAATCAAACTTTGTTTTACAGGCACAAGTGGTTCAATAATAACTGGAATACTAAGCCTTATAGCCATTTTTAATTGGCCAGGCTTAACTTCTTTAGAGGTAACCACCTCATCAACAAAAAGGCGATAGGCTGAAATTTTATTAGAAAACAAAGGCTTATCTAGGCCTAAACGAACTAACTGAATACCTTTGGGTGGTATATTAAAAATTTGCGGGGTAACGATAAGATCGTAACTACTTGCATAAACATCTTTCCCCTTATCTTGCCGCCAACTCACTAATTTTAACTGCATGGTAAGAGGGGTTTTGTTTTCATTAGTTAAAGTTAGGGTGACAATAGGTGTTTTTGTGGAAAGGGATAACCTTGTCGGCGAAACACCTACCGCATAACCATCTAAAACAAACAAAACTAAAAAGCTAAAACAAATAAAACGATACAAAAATAAAACCAAAAACATACATCATCCATAAAACTAGGGGTAAGGGAAAGTCACGGTGACAGTGATTGTATCACTGTAACTATCGGGTACTGCTGTTGTATTAGTAGGGATACGGCCATAAACAGTCAAGGTTTG
Organism: Pseudomonadota bacterium; assembly: GCA_020161725.1. GTDB lineage: Bacteria > Pseudomonadota > Gammaproteobacteria > Legionellales > Legionellaceae > Tatlockia. Next base: position 990 of record JAIUOG010000059.1, on the reverse strand, counting down.
CACAGCACCCGTCCCAGTCGATGCTGCAGGCGTATCTGTTCCTGGTGTATTACCCCAGTTGGTCGTTCTGCCTGTATTTGAATAAAGTTCATAAGGTAACAAATTCGATGTCGAGGTAGTGCCAGTCATTTTACGAGTAGTTACTGTAGCACCTGAAGATGTGCCTGCATTTAGACCAACAGCATAAGTTGTTCCATTAGTACAAGTAACAGAAATCGTATTGGTTTGATCGAGGTTAGTTGCATTCGCAGGAACAAAGGTACCAAAGGCTAAAGGAGTGGCGGTTACAGTACAAGCAGCAGCTACGGTTGCAGTCACAGCAAAAGTAGTTGTCGTTGTTGCTGCCTGAGCAACAAGTGGGAAAACTCCAAGAATACAAATCGTAACTAAGGATTTTTTCGATATCACATTGAAACAATTATTCACAAGCTAACTCCTTTTAGACACAGAATAATCTTACATTTCTAAACTTTTCCAACTTTACAAATAATAACAAAATCAGGTTTCTTAGCAAGATTTTTAAAAAACAAAAAAATACTCTTTCAAAAAAAAACTTAATCCGGCAAAATCATAGCTACTTTTAGTTCTAGGTTGTTAAATGTTAGTCCTTATCGATAATTATGATTCTTTTACTTATAATCTTGTGCAGTATTTTCAAATACTAGGCAAAGAGGTGCGAGTATTTGAAAATGATAAGCTTGATTTAGCTAATTTTAAACAATTAAAGGCGAGCCATTTGGTCATTTCACCAGGCCCTAAAGGCCCTATGGATGCGGGAATTTCGCTTGAACTAATTAAAAATGCCTATAAAGACTTACCTATTCTTGGAATCTGTTTAGGTCATCAATGCATTGGCCATGCTTTTGGCGCAACCGTTGATAAAGCACCTGAAATTATGCATGGCAAAACCTCATTAATAAAACATCATAAGCGAAAACTATTTTCAGATTTGCCAACCCCCTTTAAAGCAATGCGCTATCATTCCTTAGC
>JAIUOG010000058.1 GCA_020161725.1 Pseudomonadota bacterium | reverse complement strand
TAAACTGTTTTCTGAACAGAGTTCATTTGAATAGCGCGGTTTAATAAAGAAGATTCTTTAAATGTGGTATCCATGCTTAGTACATGCTGTACAAAAAGCCAATTAGATTGAAAATCAACAAGATTATTAATTGCAACAAGGCTAAAGAACAACGCTATTGAACTTATAATGCTAATATGAATATAACGAAGGTGCATATTTAACTCGTGTATTTTAAGCCAGCAATTGAAAAAATCAGTAAGATGAGGAAAGACACTCTTATTATTGAAGCTGGTTCCTGAAACAAAATAATACCCATAATGGCAGTTCCACATGCGCCAATTCCTACCCAGATTGCATAAGCAGTGCCGATAGGTAGTAATTGAACTGCCTTAGCAAGTAAAATAACACTACCAACCATGGTGATAATTGTAAAAAAACTAGGCGTTAATTTAGTAAAGCCTTCCGCATATTTTAAGCCTATTGCCCAACAAACTTCGAGAAGCCCTGCCAAAAAAAGATAAGTCCAAGCTAGCATTCTATTTTCTCTTTATTTTAAAAAGGAAAGGGGGGTAAATTACCTTTGAGCCAGAAAGCATGATGCCATTCGTCATAAATAGAAACAGGCATAGCACTTTTTTTATACTCATCAAAATCTAATTCACAGAGGAACCATTTAAGGAAATCTGCGCAAGTGGAAGGGCTAATTAACTGTCCTGCCTGATATGCCTTTTCAAACATTTGGTGCAAATGGAAAGTCTTTGTTTCTCTTAAAACCTCTTGGATTTTTGTATCAACTTCGCCAGGAATAATACAAGATACGCCAATATTTTTTTCTTCTAATTCTTTTCTTAATATGGCTGTAACTTCATCTATACCTGCTTTACTGGCGCAATAGGTGGAGCTTTCTTTAAGTTTAAGAGTAGCAGCTCTCGAGGTAACAAATAAAATTCTCGTTTTTGAGGGCATTTCATTGGCAAGTAAGGCGGTCAGTTTCATAGGTGCAAGTAAATTCACTTGAAATACTTCATCAATACTATCGCAATCATATTCGGTTAAGGGACGAGGAGGGCTTTTCATTCCTGCATTTTGTACTAAAAGATGAAGGGGGAACTCAGAGTTTTTAATGGTATTTGCAGCACGCTCAATATCACTATTATTTCTAAAATCAGCCTGGATGGGAATAAAATTGGGAAATAAAGTTTTGGTATCTTCTAAACTACTTAAATCTCTTCCTGTACCAAAAACAACCCATCCTTTATTAAGTAGTTTCTTGGTCAACTCAAGACCAATCCCGTGGGTTGCACCAGTGACTAATGCTGCCTTCCTATTGCTATTCATCCTGAAACCTTAAAAGTCTTATAATTTGCAGGTGTATGATAAACAAAAATTTAGGGAAAATTAAGTTTTATCTTAGTTGATACCGCTATTTTGTAAAATGGTAATTGGGTTGTTCATGTAAGCCAAGATTCGTCAGTCACTTTGTTCCTTCCTCACCCTGCTGGCGCACTGAAGTGCGTCCAAAATACTTCGCCGCACTGCGTGCTCTTCGCTTCGCATTCTGTCGAACCTCGTCGGTTCGAACACTTCCGGGCCAAGGACATTGCTGTCTTAGCCGCTATTCGGAGTGATTTTTTCTTGTTGTTTTTACTACTAGATATGGCGCGCCCGGAAGGATTCGAACCTCCGACCCCCTGGTTCGTAGCCAGATACTCTATCCAACTGAGCTACGGGCGCGTGTTCTGGCGGAGAGAGAGGGATTCGAACCCTCGATGGGATTTTGTCCCATACTCCCTTAGCAGGGGAGCGCCTTCGACCACTCGGCCATCTCTCCGGTCAATGGAGGCGAAGTATACCAGGTATTTAGTTCTCGTCAACACTATTAAATTGATTTTTATAAAATTTAAAAAACTTATCTAAAATATATATAACTTTATAATTTCCAAAAACTTAACTTTACTGATATCTTTTATTTTTTAATGTTATCTACGACCTTAAACTTTAGGGAGATGGAATGGATAAAAAAACAAATTTAGCGGGTAGAGAGGTCTATGTAGTTGATGGTAATAGAACTCCTTTTCTTAAAGCAAAGGGAATTGGGCTTTTTACTGGTTCTGATCTAGCTGTTGCTGCTGGTATACCTTTATTAAATCGCCAGCCTTTTTCTCCTAAAGAAATAGATGAGGTTATTATTGGCTCTGCTATGCCTGGACCTGATGAGGCTAATATTGCAAGAGTAGTTGCTTTACGTTTAGGTTGTGGTGATAAAGTGCCTGCTTTTACGGTTATGCGAAACTGTGCCTCTGGTATGCAGGCAATTGATAATGCTGCTTTGCAAATTGCTAATGGTCGATCTGATCTTGTTCTTGCAGGTGGAACGGATGCAATGAGTCATGCCCCACTTCTTTTTAATAAAAAAATGGCAGGTTGGCTTGCTAGCTGGTTTGCAGCTAAAAGTATGGGGCAAAGACTTGCTTTAATGACAAAATTTAGACCTTCTTATCTTGCTCCTGTTATTGCTCTATTGCGTGGCTTAACTGATCCCATTGTAGGCTTAAATATGGGCCAAACCGCAGAAAAGGTAGCTTTCCGTTTTAATATTACACGTGAGCAAATGGATGAATTTGCAGTTCAAAGTCACCAAAGATTAAATCAAGCCTATTTAGATGGGCGTATGGTTGAAGTGAGGCCTATTATTGATAGTCGAGGCCGAGTTTATAACGCAGATGATGGAATTAGAGCCGATTCCTCAGTTGAAAAATTAGCTAAATTAAAACCCTTCTTTGATAAAAAATATGGCATGGTTACAGCGGGCAATAGCTCTCAGATTACGGATGGTGCTTGTTTATTGCTTCTTGCAAGCAAAGAGGCCGTTAAAAAATATAATTTAAACGTGTTAGGGCGTATTGTTGATTCACAATGGGCTGCTCTTGATCCTAGTCAAATGGGTTTAGGGCCAGTGCATGCAGCAACACCTATTATGCTTCGCCAAGGTCTAAAACCAACGGATTTAGATGCTTTTGAAATTAATGAAGCCTTTGCAGCACAAGTCTTAGGTTGTCTTGCTGCTTGGGATGATGAGGCATATTGCCAGGAGCACTTTGGTGTGAGTGCACTTGGGGCTCCTCATTTAGATAAATTAAATAAAGACGGTGGTGCAATTGCTGCTGGTCATCCTATCGGTGCAAGTGGCGCACGAATTGTCCTCCATGTATTGGAATCGCTTAAACAGACAAATCAAACACGCGGGATGGCTGCTATTTGTATTGGCGGTGGGCAAGGTGGAGCTATGTACCTCGAACGTGTAACAGGAGTGAAATAATCATGAGCAATTATAAAAATTGGGAAATGATGAAAGATGATAAGTCTATCATTTGGCTTGGAATCAACCGTAATGGCGCTGCTGTTAATACTATTAATGATGAAGTATTAGATGAACTTAATGAAGCGCTACAAGAAATATCACATGATTCTGACGCCAAAGGGCTAATTATTTATTCGGCTAAACAAAAAGGCTTTATTGCTGGTGCTGATGTTAAAATGTTTTCCCAGTTTAAATCGCCTGCAGAAGCAGTTGATTTTTTACGTAAAGGACAAACTGTTTTTGCTCGTTTAGAAGCTTTATCTATGCCAACGGTTGCTATGATTGATGGTTTTTGCATGGGCGGCGGAATGGAATTAGCACTTGCTTGTGATTATCGTGTAGCAACGGATAATAAGGATACCAAACTTGGTTTACCTGAAGTTATGCTCGGTATTCATCCTGGTTGGGGGGGGACAGTTCGTTTACCTCGTTTGATTGGTGGTTTTGCAGCGCTATCGAATATGATTCTTTCAGGTATACCTATTAGTGCTTCTAGGGCTAAAAAATTAGGTGTAGTAGATGATGTTGTGCCTTTAAGACAACTAAAACGAGCTGCTATTTATTTTATTGAGCATAAACCACATAAACACTCGCCAGGATTATTACAATCAATCGCTGATTCAAGATGGGCCAGGGCTTTATTAGCGCCTGTACTTCGGTATAACGTTAAAAAACGTGTATCTGAAAAACATTATCCAGCTCCTTATGCCATTATCTCATTATGGCAAAAAGAAGGTGGTTTAGGTGAGAGGGCTTATTTAAAAGAAATTGACTCAATTGAACAGCTTATAAGCCAAAATGATACTTCAGCAAACTTAATTAGAGCTTTTTTATTACGTGAAAGAATGAAAGCTTTTGCTAAAGAATCTAATTTTAAGGCTAAGCATGTACATGTAATAGGTGCCGGTGTCATGGGTGGCGATATTGCTGCTTGGTGTGCCTTAAAGGGGGTAACTGTTAGTTTACAAGATAAGTCTTATGAGCAAATCGCGCCTGCTATAAAAAGAGCTTATGAGTTATTTAAGAAAAAATTAAAGGCACCTCGCGATATTCAAGCTGCAATGGATAGATTAGTGGCTGATCCAGATGGAATGGGTATAGCTAAAGCAGATGTCATCATAGAAGCAGTTTTTGAAAATCTCAAAGTTAAGCAAGATATTATGCAGCGCATTGAGAAAGAAGCCAAAAAAGAGGCTATTATCGCTACTAATACATCTAGTATTCCTTTAGATGAAATTAGTGAAGCAATGAAAGAGCCTGAGCGACTTGTGGGTATCCATTTCTTTAATCCTGTTGCGAGAATGGAATTAGTTGAAGTGGTAAGTAGTAAAAAAACAGCAGATACCGTTCAAAAAGCCTCCATGGCTTTTGTAAATCAAATAGGTCGCCTTCCTTTACCCGTTAAATCAAGCCCTGGCTTTCTAATTAATAGAGTACTCATGCCTTATTTAATGGAATGTATGCACTTATTGGAAGAAGGCTGTAGTGGTGAGGAAATTGATGAAGCAGCTAAGGCTTTTGGTATGATGATGGGGCCTGTTGAATTAGCGGATACTGTTGGTTTAGATGTTTGTCTTGCTGTTGCAGAAAATTTAACTAGCCATTTTGGTGGGCAGGTTCCTGAAAAATTAAGACAAATGGTAAAAGAGGGTAAACTTGGGCGTAAATCAGGCCAGGGTTTTTATCGTTACAAGCAAGGTAAGCCAGTTAAAAATAAAGTGAAATTAACGGATGCTTCTAAAGATATAGCCAATCGCCTTATTTTGCGCATGGTAAATGAATCTGCTAGTTGTCTTAGAGAGGGTGTTGTTGCTGATAGTGATTTGCTTGATGGCGGTATGATATTCGCAACAGGCTTTGCGCCATTTAGGGGTGGTCCTATGAATTATGCTAAGCATTTTGGCAGAGATAAATTAAATGAGCTATTTGCTCGTTTAGAGTCTCAATATGGTGAGCGGTTTAAAGCTGATGCTAGCTTATAATTCGAAATAAGGGGAATATAAAATGTATTCCCCTTCGTTTTTTTATAAAAGCTTAATTTTTTCCTTAAGTTTTTTCTTAGCTACTATTGGATTTGCAGAAACCTTTATTTTACCTGATAAAGGTCTGTTAATTGGTGAACAAAGGTGGGTTTATCCTGAAGCCAATGATAACTTAATCAGTTTAGGTTATCGTTATAATATCGGTTCTAATGAAGTTAGGTTGGCTAATCCGCATATAAATTCTAAATCAATCTTGCCTTTAAATCTTTCAATTTTATTGCCAACACAGCATATTTTGCCAAAAGAAGCTAAAGAAGGCATTGTAATTAATCTTGCTGAATACAGACTTTATTATTATCCTCATGGAGATAATACTGTCATCTCTATGCCTGTAGGTATTGGGCGAAAAGGCTGGAATACTCCCGTAGGACGTACATCGATTGTAAGTAAAGAGCAAAACCCTATTTGGCGGCCCAGTAAAAAATTACAGTATGAGGGTGAGCTAAAAGGGCAAATTATTCCTGATGAATTCCCTGCAAATGAGGCTAATCCTTTAGGAAAATATGTATTACGTTTAGGATTTTCAAGTTACCTTATTCATGGTTCAAATCGTTATGCTGGTGTAGGTGAAAGAGCAAGTGCTGGTTGTATCCGATTATTACCAGACGATATTGAATATTTATATCAATTAGTTCTCAAGGGTACTAAGGTTTTAATTATTGATGAGCCGCTTAAATTAAGTATTAATGGAGCTGAGGTTTATATCCAAGTTTACCCCATTATTAATAAAAACAAAGGATACTCTGTATCTTTATTAAATAAAATAAAAGCAATAAAAAATATTAATAAAAAGTTATTAGAAAGGGAACTAGTAAACCCTTCAGGGCTTGTTCGAAGAATTAGTTGAAGTTAGATGGAGCCTTGTCTTTGGAAGCCTTAGCGGAGCTATCGTAAGTTAAAAATTTGATAAATTACTATCGGTAAGCGATCTAGAACGATGGCAATATAAACCCGAACTGGATTGCTTACCGATGTTCGCAATGACAATATTGGATGGGGACTTGAAGAGCCAAAATCCGGGGATAAACTCAGATTTCGCTAGGCTTCATCCAGGCCGCATTTTAAAGGTTTTTTTCAAAACATAGCATTTTGAAAGAGCACTGGTATATCTAAAATAAATAAAATAGGCTAGAGATAAAATAATTGCTGCTGCCACTATATCAATAAAATAGTGCCAACCTAGCAAGACACAAGAACTAATTAATAAACTATTTAATATCAAGCTAATATAGAAGAGAATCGGTATTGATCTTGTTAATAAAATACATAAAAAAGCCCAGATAGCATGGAATGAGGGTAAGGCAATCAGACCTCCCTCGGAAGTTGATGGTATATGAAAACTATGAATTTCTGTGAATTTTAAACCTGTAGCAAATTGCTCTTCCGTAAATAAATTAGATTTAATAAAACTAGCAGGCCCCATTGTTGGGAAAAAATAGTAAAGGCTAAAGCCCAATATAGCAGTTAAAAATAATAAGCAATAATATTCTCTTAAGTGAGCAATTTTTTGAAGTACAATAAACAATATAGGTAAATAAGCCATTTGATAAGCAAGGCTTAGATAACTAAATTCTAATATGGTTTTGAAACGAGGATAGTTAGCTGTTTTAGACATTAAACTTGCTAAATGAATACCTAAATAACTATCAATTTTTATCAAAGATAGGTCAACGGGCCTAAAAGGTGTAAATTGCACGGCATTCGTTGCTAAGGCAATAATAGAATAAACGATAAAAAAATAAAAAAACTCTTGGCCTGTTTGATAATAATAACTATTCTTTTCAAAAATTAAAAAAAGCCCAGATAAAATAAGAGTAAGAATAAGTCCAATACCCCAAAAGCCAGGTGGAAAATAGTTATTTCCACTGAACTTAATAAAAAAGCTATTAATAAATAAGGCTATGAGCGATAAAAAAATTAACAAAAAAGAGGATATAAAAATTAATTTATTTTGTTTATTTAATTGAATATTAAAATTAGTTGTTTTCACTTTCTAATAGTTTTTGCTTAATCGCATGATAAATTTCCTCGCGATGCACTTCAACTGAGCGAGGGGCTTCAACACCAAACTTAATATTACCATGTTCTAGAGTTTTAAACGCGATAAGCTGAACAATTTGACCTTTGATTGAAATGGTTAGAGGTGTTTCAAAAGGAACTGTTAAAATTTGCATAAGATTGACCATCATTTTTTTGTTATCTTATACCGCATGGTTGAAAAAAAATCAATTAAATTCAGTCAATTAACTGAATTTTTGCCTCATGAAAGATTATCTTAAAACAAAGATATTTGCCTCAAGATTAAAAATAAGTTACTATTGGCCGTTTTCAAAAAACCTTGCCTTACCTTGATTTCAAAGGAAGGCTTTATTATCCATAAGGAGATTTACATGAGACATTATGAAGTTGTGTTTCTAGTGCATCCTGATCAAAGCGAGCAAGTGCCAGCAATGGTTGAGCGCTATGAAGGAATCATCACTAAAAATGGCGGCAAAATTCACCGTAAAGAAGATTGGGGTCGCAGACAATTAGCTTATACAATCAAAGATGTTCATAAAGCTCATTACATTCTATTAAATATTGAATGTGATCAAGCTGCACTTGATGAACTTAAAAATGCATTTAAATTTAATGATGCAATTTTAAGAAATTTAATCATCAATAAAAAAGAAGCCATTACTGCTCAATCGGTAATGATGAAAAAAGAAAAAGACGATCGTGCAGCTTAAGGAGTCATCATGTCATATTTTCGTAGTAGAAAAAAAGCTTGTCGTTTCGATGGAGAAGGTTCTAACGAAATCGACTACAAAGATATTAATTTATTAAAGGGCTATATTACTGAAACAGGTAAAATAGTACCAAGCCGAATTACAGGTACGCCAACTAGACACCAGCGCCAGCTAGCTAAAGAAATCAAGCTTGCGCGTTTCTTAGGCTTGTTACCTTATTGCGATAGCCATAGATAATTAATGGCTCGTACCGGTGATTTTTTAGCGAAAGCAGGTCAGCTTTTTTTAAAAAATGATCATTATGCTTTAGGGTATATTGCATTATTTGCAATATTACCCTTTATAGTATGGTTGTCAGTGGCGATTATTGCCTTGATAACATTACGAAAAGGTGAAAAAGAAGGTTTTAAAGCTTTTTTAATTGGTTTTATCGCTTTCCTATTTGTATCCCAATTTTCTATGGGATTTACAAAGGCTGCTATTATAGGGTTGCTGACCTTTTTGCCATGTTATCTAGCTGCATTAGTATTACGAACAACAACAAGCATGCAATACACTGGCTTATTTATTGTTTTGCAAGCTCTGGCAGTAATTTGTTTGGTTCATTGGGTTGCACCTGATTTTATTATGAATCAATTCAAAGCCTTTCAGTTGATGTTAACGAATGCTGGTGAGGAAAATAACGCATTTACTGAATTACTAACTAAGCAGGATGAGGCTAATCAGTTTTTATTAGCTAATTATTTGGTTGGAGTGCAGTCAGTTAGCTTTGTATGTTCGTTGCTTGCATCTTTGCTTTTAGCCCGTTCTATACAGTCTAAGCTTTTTTACCCACTGGGCTTTAAACAAGAAATAATAAGCTTTCAAGCTAATTCGTCACTTGCTCTACCTTTTACTCTAGTAGTAATCGGGGCATACTATAAAAATGTTCTAGCTATAAGTTGTTTACCGGTACTTGTACTTTATTATTTATGTGCAGGCTTAAGTTTAAGCTACTCTTTGTTAGGAAAAAGCAAAAAAGCAATAATATTGGGATTATTAGCGCTGGTTTTCATCCCATTCATAATGATTCCAGCCTATACAAGTTTAAGTTTATTAGATAGCTTATTTAATTTTAGAAAATACCTAGAGAAGGTAGATTGATAAAGGGGTTAGAGATGGAAGTTATTTTATTAGAAAAAATTAGAAGTCTTGGTGGTTTAGGTGAAAAAGTTAATGTAAAGGCGGGTTATGGTCGTAATTTTTTGATTCCACAAGGTAAAGCGGTTTTTGCTACAGAAAAGAACATTAAACTTTTTGAAGAAAGACGTGTTGAGCTAGAGAAAAAAGAAAAACAATCTTTTGCTAATGCTGAGCAAAGAGCTGCTAAACTTAATGACATCACTATTGAAATTTCTGCTATGGCAAGTGATGAAGGTAAACTTTATGGATCTATTGGCCCAAATGAAATTTACGATGCATTAAAAGCAAAATCTCAAGAAGTAAATAAACGAGAAATTACTATGCCAGAAGGACCAATCCATTCTGTAGGTGATTATATTGTTGAAATTCACCTTCATAGTGATGTTATTGCAAACTTAAAAATTCAAATTATCCCATCAAAATAATAATTAGGATGGTTTATCCTTCCTTGCCGCTCTAGATTTGTTGAGCTATTTCAGCTCAACAAATTTTTTTCTTATAAGTTCTCACTTAAATCTTTTAAAAGTATAAAACCTTATTGAGTTTTGAATAGATTTTAGAGCTTAGAGCTGTGTTTTTCCGTGGGATTCTTCGCTACGCTCAGAATGAGAGGGAAAGCGCCAGTAATGACAGCCACTCTGCGTAGCTGAGCATCTACTAATAACATCATCTTTCAAAGAGCGTAGCTCTTTGAAAGATCTTAATGAATCTTGGATAGATTTTAGAGCAGAACTGTGTTTACCGTGGGGATTCTTCGCTATGCTCAGAATGACAGGGACGCAACCCGAAATGACAGCTACTCAGTGTAGCTGAGCATCTACTAATAACTGTCATCTTGAAAAGAGCGTAGCTCTTTGAAAGATCTTATTGAATCCTGGATGAATTTCAAGCTAAGAACTGTGTTTTGCCACTTCGCACAACTGGTGGTCATAATCAGCAGTACAAAGTGAAATATTGTAATTGGAAATACTAGTTTTTATTTAAGAAACTTTTATTTTTTCCATTTAATATTACAGCCTAAACTTGGTTGTTGCTTGCTATCAATAGGTTTACTAGCAAGTAGGTTATCTAAGGCAGAACGTACGTCCTTTCCTGTTACTGGAAGTAGGTTGCCTGGGCGCGAATCATCAAGCTGTCCGCGATAAGCGAGGTTAAGATCTTTATCAAAAACATAAAAATCAGGTGTACAAGCAGCATGATAGGCTTTAGCTACATCTTGTGTTTCATCAAATAAATAAGGAAATTGAAAATCTTCAGTTATCGCAAATTTTTTCATATTTTCAGGTGAGTCATCAGGATAGCTATTTACATCATTTGAATTAATAGCATAAAAACGAATTTTTTTAGGCATATAATCTTTGGCAAGTTTACTAAGTTCATGGCTGACGTGCTTAACATAAGGGCAATGATTGCATATAAACATGATAACGGTTGGCATATCATCATGGTTTTTTGTTAATGCAACTTGCTTTCCTGTTATAGCATCAACAAGGGAAAACTGAGGTGCTGATGTACCAAGTGGAAGCATATTAGATGGTGTTTTAGCCATGAAAAATTCCTTATGACTGATTTGTTTTTATTAATATACTTTATAAGCAAGCAATCGCTTATGCAATAATTAGTTTTGTTATCGCAATTAAAGCAAACAAGCTATTTAGTACTGCCCAAATAAAAGCAGCCTTTTTTTCTTTAGTATAATAAAAAGCATAAATAGCGATAAAGCTACTACCTAAGAAAAACACCCATTGGTTTTCATAAGAAAAACCAATAGATAAAAGTGATATGCCTAAAATACCTAAGAATATGTAAATGTTTTTTAGCTGCCCACTAAAAACATAATAAAAAAGAAGTTGTAATGTCAAAAGAATAGGTAGTATGAATTGTAGAGTGCGACCAATGCCTAAAAAAATAGTCCCATGCCCAGCAATGAGAATAGTTTCTAAGGCCATAAAATAAAATAATTTAAAATGAACTGCTGTGGTAAGTAAAAGAAAACCACCTATAACAAAATAGGGCTGTGAAATATCTTGGGTTAATCCGTAAAGTAGAATAAGAGAGCCCAAAATTCCTATGCTGAAATAGAAGCGGTCATCTTTGATAAATTTTACCAACGTAAATAAATTCCTTCGTTTGCAGCCTCATTAATTACTTGAGTTTGAGGTTTATTAATAGAAACCCAATAATTACCCATGTTACTTAATGCAAATTTCGCGCGAGGATATTGACAAACATCAAGCGCTTCTCGACAGTCGATTTTAACAGGATTTTCATTATCTTGTGTAAAACATTGAAAATGTAAATTTTCGACATCAGAAGCAAATGCACCCCAGTGTGCGGGATCGAGTGTTGCATTTAAAGGTGGTGCCATAAAAACATCTGGGGCTTCATGTCGCTGTAAGATAATTTGCAAATTGGAGCGATTTTGAATGAGGTAAAAAGATTGTGAACCGCTGTCATTAAGAATTAAATAGTCACTATCAAAACCAAAACCTCTAACTTCGCATCCTCTAGGAAATGTAGCAAAAAGTGTTTGGCTGAGCAAAATTAGGCTGAGAGTAATAAGCGTTTTTCTAACTGACATGAAGATCCTTAATCTTTAAAGTTACTAATTTTTATTTCTATTAAAATTAAAGCGCTATTCTAATAAGATGTAGATAAAAAGTGAACTAGATTAAGAGTCAATATCCAAATTTCTATGTGCATTTATTCTCAGTTTTATCATTGGTGAGTAAGTACGATAAAAAGAAAGCGAAAGATATAGAATTATGTAACTCATTGAAAGAGCTAAATAAATCGGATTAATATTAGGATAATTCCATAAAATTAAGGCGGAACTTACACCATAAATCAATGAAAAAACATGCATTAAAATCTTTAATATTTTTGATTCAGTTAAGTAATCCAGTCTTGAGGGATAAACGTATTTGATAGGTACAAAGATCAAAATACATAAACTAATTAAAATCAGACAGTTTGTATACATGGATGTATTAAAAATAAACATATAGAAAATAGCGATGTTCCAATAGCAAGGGAAGCCTTTGAAAAAATGATCAGCTGTTTTCGCATCAGCCTGGCAAAATTGATAGGAGGAGGTAATGATGATAGCGATAATAACAGCAAACAAATAATTTTCTGGCAGCATATCTGGCTTTACATAAAGAAAAAAACAGGGCGTAATTACGTAATTGAGATAATCCACTATATTATCTAAAAGAGCGCCATCAATATTGGGCAAAATCTTTTTAACACCGACTATCCTTGCCAAAGTTCCATCAACAGCGTCAATTACAACAGCAATCGCCATGAACCAAAGCGCTTTTACATAATCATGCTGATAGATTTGCATTAAAGTTAAAATACCAAAACAGGCAGCACTTGCAGTGAAGGCGTGTACACCCCAAGCTACTAAATAACGGCTAGGATGGTAGCTTAGTGTTTTTTCTGTCATATGGTTCTCTATCTATGTAGTCAAATTAATAAATTATTATTAGCAAAAATTTTCAGCTAAAGAGTAATAACAACTCTTTTACAAAAAGTCCAGAGCAAGCAGATTGTATTTTAGGAAAGTTTTTTTTCCAAAGCTTTTATAAAAAAATTATCTACTCCCTATATTTTTGTTTGTTTTTTAATAAAGAAGAACCAAAAATGCTCTTACTGTAACTCTATGATAATAAGAATAAAAAAAATTTAGATCCTATTGTAAATATTTGTTTTTCTAATATTCTATTTCGTCAGGATGACTAGAACTATAAAAGTCTGGAAGATTGTGCAAAGGATTGTTGCTTCAATTTTATTGTTTTCTAATTTAATGCAGTTTGCATTTGCCGCTGCTTTGCCTTCTCCTCAAACCCCATCAAGGCAAAATAATACACCGCAGCAAACTTTAAATGCTGCTCAAGGTGCTCCTAAAAGTATTCTTCCCGCTTTTGCAAATGGCCCCTATACGCCCAATAATTTGCCAGCAAATCTTGCTCTTACAGGTGAGCAGTTTGGTCTTACTGGCCCAGTTAACCTTGGTGTTAATTATAGTGATTTAACAGGTACTTATTTAACAGCCCAATACATTAAAGAGTTATTCGATAATTTTGCTGTTGGTTTAATTGGTGAATACGGTACAGGTCAATATCGTTTGAACGGAACTTTAGGTTTTAAATTAGGGTCACAAAGTTTATTTAAACTATCATTAGAGCGTTTTAATCAAAAACTTCCTTTTAACTTTGATTCTGGCAAAATTCATAAAAAAGTTGATCAGGATGCCATAGGGGCGCGTTACCAACGTGTTTTTGATGAAAATAAAGTAATTAAAGCTTTGAGTATTGGTGGTTATCATGCTAAGGCGCATAACATCAATTTAGCGCCTATATATTATACTTCAAATGGATTTAACTGTTTGGGTATGGCGCCAGGCTTACAATGTATAAACGAAAGAAATATTGCTGGAGGTATTAGTTCTGGATTAGATATAGGGCTTACTGCATTAATGACATCGACTACCTTAGTACAAGGTAAATTAAACTACGATAGTTTGCGGTACAACACCATTTTTACGCATCATTCAACTTATGATACGCAAGGATTAGGCGGAACAGTAAACGTCGAACAACTTTTAACCTCCAATCTAAAATTATCCGGTGGGGCTGAAGTTAGAAAAATTTATAATTCATTTGATGTGGCACTATCTTGGGTTTCACCTCTTATTGCTGCAGCTAAAACAGAAATATCTTTAATTGCTCAAAAGGTTATTTCTCATAACCAAACTCCTGATAATAATATTGCTGGGGTTCGTTTAACTCTCCTAACTGATAATACAGATTACCAATCGCCAGGCTATAAACTTAATCCAACTGCTGCTTTATCAGATCTTAAAAGCTTTGTAAGAGATCCTGCTGTTAAAATGAATCAGGTTTTAGCAATCGCAGAAGAAATTGTTCGCTTGGTAGCACCAAGTATTGAAAGTGTTAATCCATCAAGTGGTATTTTGAATGGTGGAAACACAATTATTATTAAGGGTATCAATTTTATACCTGGATTAATTGTACTCATAGGTGGACAGCCAGCAGCTGCTACAGTCGTTTCATCAACAACATTGCAAGTCGTTGTACCAACAGCGACACAACAAATCATTGATCAGGTAACCAGCACAGGTCAGCCTGCTAAAGTGGATATAACAATCAAAAACCCAGATGGCCAACAAAGTACAGTTATAGGTGGGTATGCTTATACTAATGGCCAAAAT